>CAMPHX010000230.1 GCA_946886085.1 uncultured Flavobacteriales bacterium
ATAATTGTTTTATATAATCTTTGTAAGAAAATGCCAGATACTGCGTTACGCTCATTTTTGAAACAATGACTTATCTTTTCTCCAACACATTGAATTTTCGGATAAGTTCACTACCATATTCATCAACAAGTGTTAACAAGTGTTCTCCTGCTTCTAATTGAATGTCAATTTTATGCTCTCCTTTAGTTTGGGCAATAAATACATCATCAATATGCCAAAAAATGGTAGCTGTCGGATTGGCATGAGCTACTTCAAAAATTACTTTACCTCTTGATCCATCTAATAATTTAGGGATAAAAACAGCAGTAAGGTTTTCGGGATAAATAATGCCCATTTTTACAGTAGTATTTTCGTAGCAATTATTTAATAATGGCGGAAGTGTTTTGTAATTAGGGTTTTTTGTTTTGTAAAACAATTCCATAATAGGAGGCAACACCAACCATTTTTTAATTTGCATATTAGTTACTGAATAACATTCATCATTCACACGAAATTGCTCACTTTTATCTAAATAAACCAATTTGTGGTAAGGACAAACCTTAGATTTTATTCCTGAATTTGGACTCCAAATGGTGTCTGCTTTTTCACAATTATTTCCATACAGATAACCACTTTTGGAACATACTGCCAACTGAGATAAGTTATTATATGGAGCTTCAAACCATGTTGTTTGCGGTAATTTTTTAAATACTTCAAATAGGATAGGAGCAGCAACCAATGTACCTGTCAACCCCGGACGACCTTCTCCATCGGCATTTCCTACCCAAACACTCACGGTATATTCCGGAGTAGTTCCTACCGCCCAAGCATCTCTATGTCCAAAGCTGGTACCCGTTTTCCAAGCTACTTTTTTGGAAGAAGCAAAATGTTCCCAACCTTTTTCTTCTCTCGGACGATGAACATTTGCCAATATCTCATAGGTTTGCCAAATGCTGGAAACATCATATAAATAATATTGTTTCAACTCCTCTTTTTGAGACAGTACACTATCATTTGCTATAAAATAAGGCATACGATAATCGTTGGTATTATACTGATAATCATATTTTCTAAAATTGTTTAATACCCTCGACCAACTGGAATAAACGCCATTTAACTCCCACAAATTGGTTTCTGCTCCTCCTAAAATAATAGACAATCCATAGTGATTTACCGGGTTTTTTATAGTGGTAAAGCCTAATTTTTGTATATTATCATAGAATTTTTCTAACCCATAGCTGCGTAATAATTTTACTGCCGGAATATTTAATGAACGCGTTAGCGCATTACTTGCAGGAACAGCGCCATCATAAGTTCTATCAAAATTTTGTGGTGCATAACCCGATATTCTTGTGGGAACATCAGGCACCAATGCATCAGCTAATAATTCCCCTTCATTAAACAATGCTGCATACAAAAAAGGCTTTAAAATACTTCCGGAACTACGAGAAGCAGTAATAATATCTACCTTAACACCCGACTCTTCATGCTTACAATCGGAATTTCCGACATACGCCAATACTTTTCCGCTCTTTACTTCTGTAACCAAAATGGCTAAATTATGTACTTCATTTTGGCTGAGTAAACGATGATAATTAGAAGCAATTTGATTCAGTTGTTCTTGTAAGTGTAAGTTGACAGTGGTTTGAATGTTTTCTCCCTGATGTCCTTCTTTTATTAATCGGGTGAGTAAATGAGGTGTAATTTGAGGAAGCGAATGCGGTTTTATTGGCAATTCTTCCGCTTTAGCCAGTTCAGCAGTTTCTGCATCTATAATGCCTTTGAGCTGTAATTTATCCAACAAACGATTACGTTTTTTGAGTAATAATTCATGATTTTTTCCCGGATAAATTAATGCAGGAGCATTAGGTAATACCGCCAAAGTAGCTGTTTCTCCCCATGATAATTTATCGGACGAACGTCCATAATAACGCCACGCAGCAGCATCTAAGCCTACTACATTTCCGCCAAAAGGAGCGTGAGACGTATAAAGCGCCAAGATTTCTTTTTTGCTTTTAGAGATTTCTAACCTTGTTGCCAAAATCATTTCATAACTCTTTTCTAAAATGGTTCGAGGTTGTTTGCGAGATAAACGAATTACCTGCATCGTAATGGTGCTCCCTCCACTTTTTACTTTACCGGAAGTAATATTTTGCCACAATGCTCTTAGTACAGAAACAGGATTTACGCCAGGATGATATTCAAAATACTCATCTTCAAAATGAATAATACACTGTTTAAATTTTTCAGGAACAACAGGATTTTCAGGAAATCGCCATTGACCATCCGTTGCAATACTAGCGGCTAACAAATTACCATTAGCATCTTCGACAATAGTACTAGTAGGTTGTTTAAATAGTTCTTTAGGAAGTAGGAAAGCATAAAAAGTTAGTAGAACAATGCTTATGATTACTAACTTTTTATGCTTTAAAATAATTTTTTTAATGTAATTATACATCTTTACTGCACTACTTCCACCCATTTACCACCTTTTTTGGCATTAATTTCATTGTCGTACATGGCTTCACAATAGACTGTCGGCAAATAAAACTTACCCAAATACGAAGCATTTAGCAACACCCTAAATCGTTTGGTTTTGTTTTTATCAATATCAAAATACGAGTAAACCCTGTCATCACGAATGTCCTGATAAGTGGGAACATCAGCAATTTTATTGGTCTCTACTAAATCCATGCGGGTATTTCTAATTTCCCAACCCGATGGGAAAATTTGATGCAATGCCATTTCTCTGTAATGGGTTCTTATTCCCGGATGTTGGAAAGTAACCTCAGCAATAAAATCCATACCTTGTTTCAACTGGTCAACACTTATCTCATTCTCATTCATGTCGAGATATTTCACATTCATTTTTAGGTCATTTTCAGCAGAACTATTATCGCCCTCCAACGGAATTCCTTTTAATGTGAGACTAATAAACAAGGTTTGATTGGTGTTGTTTTTAATCTTAATTGTTTCTTCTTTTCCGGCTTTTACAGCAAGCTTATCCTGAGAAATACTTGCCGTAGTTTTCACATTTTTTGCTTTGTCGTTATTCCTATAAATATCAAAATTCAACTCAGAAGGTGTCCCCGTAACACCAACAAATTTAGCAATAGCCATTAGACTATAAGCAGTAGTTTGCGTACTAAACCATCTTTCTGAACCTAATTGCTTGGCAAGGTCTTTCAGTACTTTTTGTCCTGTCGTTTTTTCGCCCATTAAGGTTAAGGTTTCTAAAATCATCGCTTGATCACGTTCTGAACTTCCATACGTATAGCTTAATTCTTTATACGATTCAACAGTAGTTGAAATGTTTTCAATTAATTTTTTAGCTACGCTTGATTTTCCTGCTAGTTCATAAGCAGCTGCCAAACGCCATTTAGCCGAAACAGATAATTGCTTCATCTCTTTCATTCTATTCATAGCTCCTAATGCAGGCTTTTTGGCTAAGGCTAAGGTGTATAAACGATAGGCTTGCATTAACTCATCGTTTTGACCATAGTAGTAATAATTATTTTTATTGACACCACGAGACTGCCAAGCATTAGCCAGTTTGGTTTGATATTTAATCCAATTAGATAAAAATCCTGTCGGTAAACTATAGCCTTTTGCCTGAGCTTCAAGCATAAAATGACCGGCATAACTACATCCCCCGTCGTTGGTATTAGTATGACGATGCCTAAGACTTAATCAGCAATAAGACAATTGGAATTTGATTATGATATTAATGCCTGGACGGGACATAAAT
>CAMPHX010000231.1 GCA_946886085.1 uncultured Flavobacteriales bacterium
ATCTCAATGTTATAATGCCTCCATTTACTAGTATGGGAGATACTCTTTCTTCATATTTGACTACCAATGCAACAGATAGTTTAGGAAATACAATTTATACAAGTATTGATACATTAAACCAAGTTTCAGTATGTGCTTATGACCCTAATGATAAAACTGTTTTACCAAAAGGAATAGGAATAGAAGGATTTATATCACACAAGGAACCTTATTTAGAATATTTAATTCGATTCCAAAATACAGGAAATGATACCGCTATTAATGTTAAGATCGTTGACCAACTAGATATGAATATAGAATGGAGTTCTTTACAACTTATATCTTCTAGCTATCCTGTACAAATTAATATTAATAGTAATGGAAAGGCAATATTTAATTTTAATAATATTATGTTGCCAGATAGTAATGTAGATTTTTTAGGCAGTCAAGGATACGTTAAATTCAGAGTTAACTTGAAAACAGGGTTGATTTCAGGAACAGAAATATATAATACAGGACACATTTATTTTGATAATAATCCAGCAGTAATTACTAATACAGTTGTTAATACCATTTATGATTGTGATAATATTAATTTAAGTGGATTAAATACTTCTCTTTGTTTTGGTGATTCATTATCAGTTAGCACACTTGAAGGAGATGTGTTTAATTATTTTTGGGAAATAGGAACATTCTACGCTGATTCATCTGTTAGTGTTTTAAATTGGTTAGCAGACACATCTGGTACTTTTGATTTTAAATTAACTACAAGAAGTATGTTTTGTGTAAAAGATACTATTACAAGCATTACAATACATCCTGAGATTCCTGTCATTAATTATACATTATTTATTTGCCAAGGTGATAGTATACTAATCAATGGGAATTATGAAAATTCGTCAGGAATTTTTATTGATAGCCTACAAACAATTAATGGTTGCGATAGTGTCTTATCCACAACATTAACCGTCAATTCGCTACCTAACGTTACACTAACCAATTTTAACCCTGATACAATATGTAGTAATGGTAGTGCTGTTGCTTTGCCTAATGGTTCACCATCAGGTGGTGTATATTCAGGTACAGGAGTTAATGGAGGAACTTTTGACCCTAGCATAGCAGGAATTGGAACACACAGTGTAATTTATACTTATACAGATATTAATTCATGTATAAACAGCGATTCTACTTTTATTACCGTAGAGCAATGTGTTGGTATTGATGGTTTAGAAAATGATTTGGGCATCTTAATTTATCCCAACCCCAATACAGGCTTATTTACTATTGAAAAGCCTACTGAATTAGATAAAGAAGTTAACATAAGTTTATTGGATGCTTCTTCAAGAGTTATTATTGATAAAATAATCCCTAAAGGACAACAAAAAATAGAAATGGATATTACTTCGTATAGCAAAGGGGTTTATTATTTACAACTAACTATTGGAGATAAGGTGTATGTAAAACAGATTTTGAAGAATTAATTGTTTTGTTGGATACGGATAACGCTGATTTTAATTTCAAATTTCTAATTTCAAATCAACAATTGGCATATCTCATCCACTCGTTTCTCCACCGCCTCATCTTTTTCTAAAACTGGAGCATGATGTGGTTTTATTCGAGCATCAATAATTAATGGACCTTCGCAGCCCCAATGCTTGTTGTTGATAAATTCGTTTACTCCGTAAATATCATCTGCCGGATTACTTCTGGTAAAAGTTACCCATAAAAAGTTGTTGAGGTTTGTCGCAACAAAATCAGCATCATCTACCAACAAAATCATCATGATGCCATTAAGGTTGGAGGTTTGAAGTTTGAGGTTTAAAGTTTCAAGTTCTTGTTTAGCTTTTTCATACGTTGTAAAAGCATCCCCATTCATGGCAATTACTCCGGGTATTACCCATTTTGTATTTTCAATAGAACAAGTTGTGGCTAATTCTCTTTTTTTATCACCAACTGCTGCCATCACTACTTTAGAACCGCTATTAATCGCATTTCCACTGTAATCGAGTGTATCTATAGTGGTATTGGTCTGAAAATGTACATCTCTTTTCCAATCTACTCTTTCCAAAAAGTGGATAAAATAGTTCTCGATATCATTACACGATAATTCAGGATTGTCTTCTTTGTTAGTAATGAATAAATATTTCGCCAATGAAAGTTGTCCGAAACCTAAAATATGGTTGGCAATGGTTAAAAGTTCTTGTGGTTGTTTTAATGTGGTGTAAGGTGTATATCGTTCGCTTCCTACAGCCAAAAGTAACGGATGGACTCCTGCTGCATCAACCGCATTTACTTCGTGCAAACCGGGAATTTCCTTAGGAATAGCACTTCCGCTTAGCTCATGAATTAACGCTCCAAATTGAGAATCTTCTTGTGGCGGACGACCAACAACAGTAAAAGGCCAAATAGCATTTTTCTTATGATACACTTTATGGACTTTCATTACAGGAAAATCGTGGGTTAGACTGTAGTATCCTAAATGGTCGCCAAAAGGACCTTCGGGCTTGGTTTCGTTAGGGTAAATTTCTCCCGTAATTACAAAATCAGCATCTGTACTCAAGCAATAACCTTCTTGGTAAGTGTATCTAAACCTTCTTCCCGACAAAGCACCGGCAAAGGTTAATTCCGATAATCCTTCTGGCAAAGGCATTACGGCTGCTAAGGTATGAGCAGGATTTCCTCCAATAAAAATACTGACTTTTAATGGTTTTCCTAATCGGTTGGCTTTTGCCTGATGTACACCAATTCCTCTGTGAATTTGATAATGTAAGCCTATTTCTTTATTCAGTTCGTAATCATTGCCATTCAATTGCACACGATACATTCCCAAATTACTGTTCATTACTCCAGAATTTTCAATGTCTTCGGAATACACTTGCGGTAAAGTGATAAAAGCTCCACCATCTTTTTTCCAACATTTAATTAGAGGTAATTTATCAATAGTGGTTTCTAAAAAATCATGACTACTTACTTTTTTGGGTAAAGAATTTAATGCAAACCAACCCAAAGACAAATGTTTAAATGGCGATTTTATGGCTTTTATGGGGTTGTTTTTTAGTTCGATAAGTTGTTGTACTTTATCAAATGTAGAACGGAAAATAAACTTGCTACGTTCCATTGTTCCAAACAAGTTAGATACTGCCTGAAATTCACATCCTTTAATATTTTCAAATAAAATTGCAGGTCCGCCTTTCTCAAAAACACGCATATGAATAGCCGCCATTTCTAACTCACCACTTACTTCTTCCTTAATGCGGATTAAGTGTCCGTGTTGCTCTAAGTCTTTTATTAAATCGGCTGTGCTTTTGTAAATCATAACTCCCCAAAATTAAGATTTAAGGGGATATGTTTTGAGGGAAATGCTATGAAAGAAATAGAAACTAAAAATACTCTTCTTTCAAAAAGTCTTCAAAAGGCGTTAGGTTTGCCATTGCTTGAAGTTGTAGGTAAGTTTTATGAAAATCTTTTTCTGATTTCTGCTTATTTAGTTCTTTAACCCTGTATCTGTCGTAGTTTTTTAGAGCTAAGTGTTGCTGTGGAGTTAACTCTTTATCATTAAACTCCATTTCTTTTAGGTCGTTTATGCTAACAATGCCACTAAGTGTATTTTTATCTTTTGATGGCTGATTATTTTTTGGAAACATAAGCAGTTTTATGCAAAAATATTAAAATTAATTAAATGATATACTACCAGCATCTTGAATCGCTGGAAATTTTTCACGGTAATGCTTCATCTCATCATAAT
>CAMPHX010000232.1 GCA_946886085.1 uncultured Flavobacteriales bacterium
AATGTTTTCCTGACGTATAAGGTTTAATGGGAGTTTAGCCTTATATTTTCCATAAATTTCAATATCATCTTCATTTATATTTAAATAAGAAGAAATTGCTGTAATGTGTTTTAGCTTAGTGTTTTGAGCTATTTCAATGTCAGAAGGAAATCCCATATTTTTATATTTTTAAGTTTAAAAGTTAAAAATAGGAAAATTTTGTTCAGCCACAAATATTTGCTTGTCGAACTTTATAAGATTATCTAATTAGATATTACAATTAACAAATAACATTTTACGGATAACTTTTTTCTAAAACTAAGGCTTCAAATTAAGTTGATGTCCCATTTTACTTTTTTTAGTTTTAAGGTAACTTTCGTTATGTAAATTAGATTCAATTTCTAAGGCTACGTTATCCACTATTTCAAGACCATAACCTAATAAACCTGTTCTTTTTTTAGGATTGTTGCTCATTAGTTTCATTTTGGAAACACCTAAATCACGTAAAATCTGCGCTCCAATACCATAATCACGTTCATCGGCTTTAAAACCTAGTTCTATGTTTGCTTCAACGGTATCTCTACCTTCTTCCTGAAGTTTGTATGCTTTAAGTTTATTCATTAAGCCTATTCCTCTTCCTTCTTGATTCATGTAAACCACTACACCTTTGCCTTCTTTTTCTATCATTTCCATTGCTTTGTGTAGTTGAGGACCGCAATCACATCGGCAAGAACCAAATATATCACCTGTCATACAGGATGAGTGAACTCTAACCAAAACGGGTTCATCTTTTTTCCATTCTCCTTTAAAGATGGCTAAATGATCCATATCATTAGTTGTTTGCTTGTAAGCAGCCAATTTAAAATCGCCATATTCTGTAGGTAAATCAATGGTAACTTCTCTGTTAATTAACGTTTCGTGTTGTAATCGATAAGAAATTAAATCTTTAATGCTAACTATTTTAAGTTGGTGTTTTTCTGCAATCTTTAATAATTCAGGAAGGCGAGCCATAGTACCATCTTCATTCATAATTTCTACAATTACTCCAGCGGGTTCAAAACCTGCTAATCTGGCAAAATCTATAGCCGCTTCGGTATGTCCGGCTCTTCTTAAAACACCACCTCTTTTGGCTCTTAATGGGAAAATATGTCCCGGTTTGCCTAATTGTTCTTTTTTTGTATTGGGATTAATTAATGCTTTAATGGTTTTAGACCTGTCGGAAGCAGAGATTCCCGTAGTACAACCTTCGCCAATTAAATCTACAGAAACGGTAAAAGGTGTTTCGTAAGCAGCATTATTTTGATGTACCATTAATTCTAATCCTAATTCATCGCATCTATCTTGAATTAATGGAGCACAGATAAGACCTCTACCGTGTGTTGCCATAAAGTTAATCATTTCGGGAGTTACAGCTCTTGCTGCTGCTAAAAAATCGCCTTCATTTTCTCTGTCTTCATCATCAACAACAATAATAATTTTACCATTTTTGATGTCTTCAATCGCTTCTTCTATTTTGTTTAATTTTGCTTCCATTAAGTTGTATGAATTATTTTCAGCAAAATTACTAAAATTGAACGGTGATAATTCGTTAAACAGTTATAAATAGACATAGAATTTTAAATAATGGCTAGGGTTTTAGCAATAGATTACGGACAAAAAAGAGTGGGAGTAGCTGTAACGGATGATTTACAGATTATTGCCAGTGGTTTAACAACTGTTCATGTAAAAGATATCATTACCTTTTTGGAAGATTATCTTACTAAATATGAGGTAGAAACTATTGTGGTTGGGTTAGCAATGGATTTAAAGAATCAACCTGCCCAATCTTCTAGATTTATAGAGCCTTTTGTTAAACACATTACTAAAAAGTTTCCCAAAGTAACAATTGAAAGAATTGATGAAAGGTTCACCTCAAAAATGGCTTTTCAGACCATGATAGATAGTGGTTTAAAGAAAAAAGCACGACAGAATAAAGCCTTAGTAGATCAGATTAGTGCTACTATTATTTTACAAAGTTATTTGGAACAGAAAAAAGGTTAATCTAATAACTTTACTTTCTTTAAGCTTAATAAGTTAATTGGATTAATACCTAAATTTTCTACATTAGGTTGTGTTAGCCTTACTACTTCATCATAATATAAAATTACTACAGGAGCTTCTTCTATTATAATGTTATCCATACGTTGGTAATAATCGTAACGGATAGAATCGTTGGTTTCTTTTTGAGAAAGTTCATATAAATTATCGAATGCTACATTTTTAAAATGGGTGTAATTTGGTCCGTGAGGCGTAAAGTTTTTACTATAAAATAAAGCCAAATAATTTTCAGCATCAGGATAATCTGCTATCCATGATTTTCTAAAGAAATTTAATTTAGAACGGGCTACTAACTCTCTATGCGTGGTAGCTTGAACAATATCTACTTTCACCTTTATACCTATTTCTCCCAATTGATGTTGAATGAATTCACACAAATCAACATAATTAGCAGTAGTAAAGAGTGTAATTTCCGGCATACCTTCTCCATTTGGATAACCTGCTAAGTAAAGTAACTCTTTGGCTTTTTCAGGATTGTAGTTATAACCTTTCACTTTTTCCTCATCATAAGATGGTAAGCCTTTTGGGACAAAGCCTGCTTCAGCGGGAGTTCCAATGTTTTTTCTTAAGTAAGAAATCATTTGTTTTCTGTCAAAACCATAGTTAATGGCTTGTCTTACATATTTCTTTTTCAAAGGACTTTTGTTTACAATGTCCAATTCATCATCTACTAAAATACCTAAATATTCGGTGTTTAGATAAGGGTTGGTAAGCATTTTAACTCTATTGGTATATTCCTTTTTTAGTTTTCCGTCAGCAGTAAAAATACTTTCTTTATTATCACCATCTCTTCCCGAAACAAAGTCTAGTTCTTTATTTAAAAATTTTAAAAATTCCATTTCTTTATCTTTAACAAAGGATATAGAAATAGCATCTATATAAGGCAATTGTTTACCGTTTTCATCTTTTTCCCAATAGTTAGGGTTTTTTAATAAAACCAACTTATTGTTTTCGTCCCAAACTCTAAACATAAAAGGGCCTGTACCAACAGGGTTGCTTCGATAATCATTTTTATAATGTTCAACCACTTCTTTTGGAACTACAGCACAATATTGCATCGTAAGAATTCCTAAAAAAGGAGGGAAAGCTTGGTTTAAATGAATTTTTAAGGTAGTATCATTAATTGCCTCAAAAGGTTGGTAGTTGAATTCTTCTTCAAAAGCAACATTATTGAAAATCCAGGTTCCCGGTGAAGCAACCTTTGAATCTAAAATTCTATTGAAGCTGTAAACAAAATCATGAGCAGTAACTTTTCTTCCTTTACCATTTTCAAATTGTTCGTTATCATGAAAATAAATATTGTTGTGTAGGAAAAAAGTATAGGTTTTACCATCTTCAGAAATTTTCCATCTTTTAGCAATAGAAGGTTTGATATTGAGTTGGTCATCCATTTCAAGCAAACCATTATAAAGATGATTACATGCCCAAATGTTCTCTGGGTTTCTAGAAAAAGCCGGATCTAGAGAAGTAATTCCGGCAGCTTCATTGTACCTAAAAATTTTCATGGCAGCTTCATCACTCTTGTCTGAGCCACAAGACCATAAAAATAATGTTATTGAAAATATTGAAAGGATGAGAAAAAGTAAATTACGCTTCATAATGTATTGATGTTTTTATGAATGTAATGTTAAGCAATAATAAAAAGGAA
>CAMPHX010000233.1 GCA_946886085.1 uncultured Flavobacteriales bacterium
GTATTATTTTAATATTAAAATATGAGAATTATGAAACAAATAAAATTAATAAAAATAGGTTCGATTTTGACAATTATTCTATTTATGACAATCACTTTAATAATTGGTTGTACTAATAGTGAAACAAATAAAACTAACCCAACAGCAATTGAAATGATGGTAGATGTTTTTGAGGGAAATCATTCATTGCCGACTGTTAAACAAAAAATGGATGCAGTTATGAAAGCATACAAAATTGATGTAACAGAGAGAAATTATGAGAAATGTGGTAGTGCATTAGTTAGCTTGAGAAAATCAACTGGAGTAACTGAAATGGAAATTATCGATCACATGCTAGATGCTGATACAGGTAAGGAAGGTATTTCTTTTCCAGACCAAGCAGGAATATCTGCAACACTATTACAAAAAAAGTAATTAAAAAATTTTCTAAATTCCTCTTTAAGTCTAGCATTTGCTATGCTTTTTTATTTAACAGCACACTAATCTTTGCGTAAACTCAGCTGTCTTTGCGGTTAAAAAAGATTTAACAATACTCAAACGTACAAAACACAAAATTTTGTGAGGTATCAAAAGGAGTAGGATGGTCGATATAAAAACTTTCTACTAATTTAAAATGTTGGTTAAAAGTAGTGGTAAGACTTTTTTTGGAGTATTGTTGAATTTCAATGCCGCTACATTTTTTAGGGCCATTTTCAGAAAAAGTAGCAATGGTCATCTTGCCATTTTTGCTTACCGCATTGTTTACCAAATTAAGGTAGCTTTCCACATCTTTTTTATCGGTTAAAAAATGAAAAACAGCTCTGTCGTGCCAATAATCATACTTTTCTGTGGGGTTAAAAAGTGTAACATCCTCAACAACCCATTTTACCTTATTGGCTTTTTCGCCTAATCTTTCTTTTGCTCTGTTTATCGCTGCTTCAGAAATATCTAACACTGTAATGTTGGTGTAACCCAACGTTAATAAGTTATCTACCAAAAAACTTTCACCACCACCAACATCAATAATGGCAGCATTTTTATCTTTACCATGTTTGGTAATTTGTTCTAAAGAGGTTTCGGGAGTTGGTTGATACCAGCTTACTTCATCTAATTGCTTAGAAGTATAAATCTTTTGCCAGTGTTCTTTTCTGTCCATCTGTGTTTAATTTTTTACAAATTTCAGCACTTGTTGGTGATTTGCTGTACGAATAGTTAAGAAATAAATTCCCACAGGAAGCGATTTAATAGCAATACGATTAGTGAAATTATCGGTTTTTTCAATTAGTATCTTCCTACTGATATCAGTAATAAAAAAAGTATTTTTTTCATTTACAGGTAAACCAACTATTGTAAGTTGTTCTTTAGCCGGATTAGGATAAATAGCAAAATCAGTTGTATTTTTCAGTTCATTTATAGAAAGTGCATCATTATTAAATTGTGTTTGAGCAGCATCGGCATTTTGTTGAAGGTGTAACAAGCTATCTCCTGCTAACAAAGCAAAAGCTACTATATGTTTACCGCCCAGAGCAATAGAAAAGTTGTCTGCACTAATAACATGAGCTACATCATCGCCATTAAAGCCACCTGCCAATAAATTATTCGTGCTAAGTGCAGTATGTTTTTCTAAGGTGGTAAAACCATCATTAATGTTCATGCTGCTGCCACTTCCGTTTACGTCTATTGCGTGTGCTACTAAATTGTCGGTGGTTAAGAGTTTAATTCCGGCATACAAAGAGTCATTATCAAGAGCATACACAAAACCCAATTTCCTGCTGAGGTCTGTTCCTGCTTTGTTTACACTTGGTTGGAGAATGTCCCAATCGGCAAAAATTCCTGCATATACATTGTTAAGTGTTGCTGCACTTTGGTTTTCAATTTCATAAACAACAATTACAAAATGGTCGTTTGGCGAAGTTGGATACGCATAAGAAAGTTGTTTAATACTAACTTGCATGGGGTTTGGCGATTGTAAATCATCCATAAAACCAATTAAATCTAAAGCAGAAACATAAGGTGGGTGGTAAGCCACATTAAAAATACTTCCAAAATCTTGGTCGAAACCACTTGCTCCCCTAATGGGGTCGGAAACCCTTGAAGAGCCATCAGTAATCATAAAACCTGCTTCGTAGAGTAATTGTTTACCTTTGTAAATAAAGCCCCTACCAACATTATTGTTATTGTCGTTAAAACCAATTTTACCCTTGCTGGTAATGGTGGTACTAATAAGGTTTTCCTCTAAATGGATATAATCGGGGTTGATAAGCAGGTTAAAATAATGGTTGTAAGAAAAAGTGCCGTTGCTTATAGTTGCCTGAAATAAAATATTTTCGTTGAGGTTAGCTCCCGAAAGGATTTCTACTGTAAATGGTTGGGCGTAATTGCTGGCAGTATCGAGCATGTTTAAATTGGGAAAACTGCTTATATTATTAATAATATTTACAAAAGGTGAGGAAGAACTGAGTGTTACATTAATGCCGTTAATAGGATTTAAAAAGTTGGTCAATTCAGTAATAATACGAAGTGTATCGCCATTTACAAATATATTATTGTTGTTGTCGGTGATGTTTTTGTTGGTAATGTCTGCAAATTGAGCAGTAGTATTGTTTAAAGCATCAAAAAGATTTAACCTGCCTGTACCAAGTTTATTGATGTAAGATGGATTTTGTATACTTATATCATCTGTAGTAGCTTTTAGTTGGGCAGCTACTTGTTGGGCGGTATAAGTAGGAAATTCATTTTTTACAATGGCAGCAGCAGCAGCAACTATAGGAGCAGCCATAGAAGTTCCGCTGTTAGTGCCGTAGTTATTGCCAATGGTGGTAAAAATCATTTCTCCCGGAGCGGCAATATCAATATGGTAACCGTAATTGGAATTACTTTTTCTAATGTCACTTTGGTCGGTAGCCGCAACATTTAGTACACCATCATAACTTGCAGGATAAAAAGGCGTTTCTAAATTGTCATTTCCTGCGGCAGCAACCACCAAACAACCTTGGTTTATCTGAGCATATTTAATAATATCTTCCTGAAAGCGACTGTTTTCATAGCTTCCCCAAGAGCAATTGATGATAAAACAACCGTGGTCTGCGGCATAAACTACCCCTTGGTAAGCGTGCGTTAAAAATCCCGCAGCATTAGAAATTTTTACAGGCAAGAATGTAGTGTTGAAACCCACACTTGCAATTCCGGTAGTGTTGTTAGTAGCAGCAGCAGTAATTCCTGTTACCGCTACTCCGTGAGAGGTAGATTCGAAAAGAGCATTGTTGTCGTTCATTCCCAAATCCCAACCGTAGTAATTATCAATATAGCCATCATTATCATCATCAATCCCATTAATAGGGTCGGCATAATTAATTTTTATTTTTGAAATTAAATCAGGGTGTGCTGGTTCCCAACCAGTATCAGTAATACCAATGGTTATAGAAGTATCTCCTTGATTGATGTTCCATGCATTAAAAGCATCAATTAAACCAAGGTAATATTGTTGAGAAAGCAGCGTGTCATTAGGAGTAAAAGTCAATTCAGGTAAGAAATAAGGCTCCACATATTCCATTATTTTAGAGGCTGCAATTCGCTGTATAGCGGTTTCGACATCAACTAACTGAGCATTAAAAGTAAGTTGGTAAATGAGCGATAAATCAATAAAATTGGGATGGTCTTCTTTAGTTTTTCCAGGAAATACTTTTTCAAGAGCAGTTGTTCCTAGTTGAGTGCTGATTTTAATAAATTGTGGGTGAT
>CAMPHX010000234.1 GCA_946886085.1 uncultured Flavobacteriales bacterium
ATATTATATGTGATATTATATGTAGCTGAAATTGTAAAACTTAACTATGGAAGAACATCATAAAAGCATAACCGGCTACATAGCCAATTAAGGCTAACCAAGCAATATTTTTTAAGTACCAAAAGAATGAAATTTTCTCCATACCCATAGCTACAACTCCTGCTGCCGAACCGATAATTAACATACTTCCTCCTGTTCCGGCTGCATAAGCTACAAAATGCCAAACGTGGTCGTCCATTGGGAACATGCTCATGTCGTACATGCCCATACTTGCTGCAACTAGTGGTACGTTATCTATAACTGCAGAGCCTGCCCCTAGTAATAAAATGAATAATTCATTAGACATTACTTGTTGTACTTCTTGACCAAAACTGAAAATTAATCCTAAAGATTCTAAAGCGGCAACAGTCATTAAAATACCTAAAAAGAACAAGATAGAAGGCATTTCAATTTTTGATAGTGCTCTAAATGTAGGACTATTATGATGTCCAGTTTCTTCTCCGTGCTGCATTTGGTTTAAACTGAACTTTTTATTGGTAATAAATTCTGCCACTAATGCCACTATTGAAAGTGAAAGCATCATTCCTACATAGGGAGGTAAATGGGTTACTGTTTTGAAGATGGGTACAAAAACAATTAAAGCCAAACCTAAATACAACATCAGTTTTCCTGTTTTTGTTGCTTCTTCGGTATCATCACCACTTTCAAAAGTTCCTTTAAATGCAGGTAAAAAGCTACCTATTAATACAGGAATTACCATACATAATAATGATGGAACAATTAAATATTCTACCAATTTTCCAGCGGTTACTTTTTTACCCATCCATAACATAGTGGTGGTAACATCTCCAATTGGAGACCATGCTCCACCTGCATTAGCAGCAATGATGATTAATCCGGCATACCAAATTCGGTCTTTTGCATCGGGTAATAATTTTCTTAAAATGGTTATTAAAACTATGGTAGCAGTAAGGTTGTCAATAATTGCTGATAAACTAAACCCTAAAATGGCAACTATCCATAATAAGGTTCTTTTTTTGTTGGTTTTGATAAAACCTTTTATAGTAGCAAAGCCATTAAAGTGGTCGATGATTTCAACAATAGTCATTGCCCCAATTAGGAAAATTAATATCTCACACGTTTTTCCAAAATGGTGGAGTAACGTAGCTTCTAATAAATGATGTTTTTCCTCTGGTAAAAAATCGGCAAAACCTTCAATTAATTTACTTGCATGAGAATCGAACCAACCTGTAAAATCTTGCAATCCGAATGCAACACCCGTCCATGCAAGAGCCATCATAGCAAGGGCTGGGACTAATTTATCAATTTTTAAGCTATGTTCAAGCGTAATTGCTAAATAACCTAAAACGAAAACTACTACTATAAAAACTTCCATTGTTATATGTTTTTAGAAAAAATTTGGAGACAAATCTACAATAATATTATTTGCAAACAATAATTTTTAAACTAATTGTTTTAGGGCTAAACCGAAGGCTGTTTTCGCAATTTTAGTTTTAGATTTATTCTCAGCTGCAGTGTCTTCAATAGCCTTTCTTATTGTTTCTGAAGTATCTATGAAAATAGCTTCGTCTTCTAATTGGCCTAAATCGTTGCTCATTAAGTAAGCAAAAACTCTTGCCATTCCGCAGTTGGCAATAAAATCAGGAATTATGCTGATGTGATTATCTGCATAATCTGCAATGGAACCAAAAAATATTTCTGGGTCTGCAAACGGAACATTAGCACCACAAGAAACCACTTCCATACCTTTGGCAATCATTCGTTCAACTTGGTTTTGGGTAATTAATCTGGACGCAGCACAAGGTAAAAATACTTCGGCATCCAAATCCCAAATTTTATTATTTACTTCATCAAAAGAAAGCATGTTGGGAGCATTTAATTTGTTACCCAATTTAGTTAAGAATAATTCTTTAATCTCGGCTAAAGAAAATCCTTCAGCATTGATTAATCCTCCAACACTATCAATAATTCCAACAATTTTAGCTCCTTCTTGAGCTAAATAATAAGCTCCTGCTGAACCTACATTTCCCCAACCTTGAACGATTACTCTTTTGTCTTTTAGATTCCCTCCATAAATACTATAAAAGTGCTTTACAGATTCTGCTACACCATAACCGGTAATCATATCTGCTATCACATATTTTCTCTCAACACTTGGTGTATATTTTGGGTCTTCAATAATTTTAAGAACGCCTTGTCTTAACTGACCAATTCTGTTTATCTTTTGAGCTTCACGAGGTTGAAAATGTCCATTAAAAACACCTTCTTGCGGATGCCAAACACCACAATCTTCAGTAATTGGAATAACTTCATGAATTTCATCAACATTTAAATCGCCACCTGTTCCGTAGTAATGTTTTAGCAATGGAGTTACCGCTGCATACCATCTTCTTAAAACACCTTCTTTTCTTGGGTCGTTAGGATCGAAATTAATACCTGATTTTGCACCACCAATTGGAGGTCCTGCAACAGTAAATTTTACTTCCATGGTTTTAGCCAAAGAAGTTACTTCATGTTTGTCTAAGCCTACTCTCATTCTTGTTCCACCACCAGCAGCACCACCTCTAAGAGAATTGATTACTACCCAACCTTGTGCTTCGGTTTCTGCATCGTTCCATTCAAAAATTATTTCTGGTTGTTTATTTTCGAACTTGTTAAGTAACTCTTTCATTTGTTCGGCTTCAATTATTGTTGCACTCATTTTATATATTTTTAGTTTTATTGTACCAATTTTTAAAATAGGCTGCTACTGCTGTTACTACAACAATTACAATTAAATAGGTAAGCGAAGTTGGAAAAGGCATACTGTCTCCCGCAGCGTAAGAGTGTAAGCCTGATAAGTAATAATTTACCCCAAAATAAGTCATTATTACTACTCCAATTCCTAATACAGCAAGTAAATTAAATAAATATTTTCCATTTGCACCGGGGATAAGTCTTAAATGTAATAACATAGCGTAATACATTACAATTACCAATGCCCATGTTTCTTTAGGATCCCATCCCCAATATCTTCCCCAGCTTTCGTTTGCCCAAATTCCGCCTAAGAAAGTTCCTATAGCAGCCATAAAAACACCCACTATTAAGGTCATTTCTATGGTATAAGTAATTTGTTTAATGGTGTTGTCAATTCTGTTTTTGTTGTTGTTGGTTTTAAAGATCATCAACAATAAATTAAGGAAACCCAGCAATGCTCCTAAGGCTAAAAATCCGTAGCTGCCCGTCATTATAGCAACGTGAATCATTAACCAATACGATTTTAAAACAGGAACTAAAGGTGTAATTTCCGGGTCGAGCCAGTTGAGGTTGGCAACAAATAAAATAATAAATGCCAATATTGCTGTTGAAGCTAAAGACATTTTATTGGCTTTGGAGAAAATAAATCCTGCTAATAATGTTGCCCAAGCTATAAAAATCATAGATTCATAACCATTACTCCAAGGTGCATGTCCGGAAATATACCAACGAGCAGCCAATCCGCCTGTGTGAGCTATAAAGTGAATGAACAGTATAATACTTAGTGCATTAATGGCTGTAGTTTTCCATTTTTTAGGATTAAAAATATCCATAAAAAGGAAGATGAGCATTAGGACTGTCTCTTATACACATCTACGCTGCCGACGACTAGTCGAGTGGTGTTTGCGGGGGGGGGGGGGTGG
>CAMPHX010000235.1 GCA_946886085.1 uncultured Flavobacteriales bacterium
CAATAAAAATATTACTTATCTTATCAATAACTATTATATTAAGTTCATTTTTCACATCCTGCTCAACAGACAAAGGATGTACTGACCCTCTTGCTATAAATTTTGATAAAGATGCCGAAAAAGATGATGGATCTTGTATTTATCCATCAACGCCCACTAATCCTGATGATGAACATGCTAATAGTCATGTTACTTTAGTTTTTAACCATCATTTTGACGGATTACCTGTAAGTTCATCTACATTTAATGATTTTAGATATGTTACTGCAAACAACGACACAATTAGTATTTCTAAATTAAAATACCTATTATCCGACTTTAAATTATTTAAACCTAATGGAGATAGTATAGAATTTCATGGCTACTCTCTATTTGATATAGCTAACCCAATACCTACCGATCCTCACCACCGTTTAAAACACGATGAAGGTTCAGGATTAACATTTCCACTTCATGATGTAGAAATGGGGGCTTATACTTCTTTAAAGTTTACATTTGGTTTTGATTCAACAGATAATTTAGGAAACTATTCCGACTTAAATGTGAAAAACTGGAATTGGCCTACGGGATTAGGGGGTGGTTATCATTTTATGCAGTTTGAAGGGCAATATAAACATAATGGAAATGATTCGACTTTTGCGTATCATCACGGAACTGCGTTTAATGGTCCCAATAAAATTAATCATATACCTATTACATTAAGTGGTATTGCTTTTAACGAGCATTATGCTGTTGTTAACATTGATGTAAATTTAGCTGACTGGTTTAGAAGTCCTTATTTATGGGATTTAAATACCTATCATAACTTATTAATGCCTAACTATACAGCTCAGAAAATGATGCAAGCCAATGGACATAACGTGTTTTCAATTAATAGTGTCATCCAAAGAAGATAATAATTTGTTAAATCCATAAATTAAAAGGCCTAAATGATTAACTTTGTTTAGGTCTTTTTATACCATAACTATTATGACAATCACTAATAAATTTACACTTTTAATCTTAATAGCTTTAAGTGTTCTTTATGCTTGTTCCAAAGACAAAGATCCTGTTACTCCTACTCCAATTCCACCACCTGGAGGAAGTTCGCCAACTCCTTATGCGTTATCTATTCCACCCATTTTTGCACAAACATTGCCTGCTCCATTTAATCCACCAAATAACCCATTAACTGTTGAAGGTGTTGAATTAGGAAGACATTTGTTTTACGATCCTGTTTTATCTGGTGATGGAACTCAATCTTGTGCCACTTGCCATGCTCCTGAACTTGCTTTTACAGATACCAACCAATTCAGTACAGGAATAGATGGTTTAGAAGGAAACAGGAACTCTATGCCTATTTTTAACGCTGCTTGGAACTTTGATAATAAATTCTTTTGGGATGGTAGAGCTATGGGATTAGAAGGTCAGGCTTTTGGTCCTGTAAGAAACCCTATAGAAATGCACAATACTTGGACAAATGCTGTTGCTAGTTTACAAAGTCATCCTACTTACCCAAGCATGTTTAATGCAGCTTTCGGTACAACTACAATAGATTCTGTTTTGGTGGTAAAAGCCATAGCTCAATTTGAAAGAACGTTAATTTCTGCTAACTCTAAATTTGATAGGTATTTATTAGGAATGGAAGCGTTAACACCTCAAGAGGCCAGCGGATTTAATCTTTTTATGGATCAACAAGGTGGTGATTGTTTTCATTGCCATGGCAGTGCCGGAAACCCACTTTGGACAGACAATGATTTTCATAACAATGGCTTAGATGCCAGCTTTACTGACTTAGGTTTGGGAGGTGTTACAGGAAATCCTGCTGATAATGGTAAATTTAAAACCCCTTCATTACGAAATTTAGTTTTTACAGCACCTTACATGCACGATGGAAGATTTCAGACACTTGATGAAGTATTAGATTTTTATAGTACTGGGATACAAATGTCTTCCACAATAGATCCTATGATGGAACATGCTGCAAATGGAGGAGTTCAATTAACAGCTCAGGAAAAAGCTAATTTAAAAGCATTTTTATTATCACTAACTGATAACAGCTTTGTTACTAACCCTGATTTTCAGGCTCCTTAAAATATAATCTATTTTATGAATAATGAGAAGATAAGCATCATAATGCCTGTGAAAAATACTTCTCTTTATTTAACTGAATGCATTCATTCTATCATTAATCAAATGGAGCAAAATTGGGAATTAATTGCTATTAACGACCATTCTACCGATAATAGCAAAGAAATACTAACTTCTTTTGCTAAACAAGATAATCGAATTAAAGTCTGGGATAATACAGGTAATGGAATTATTGACGCACTACAACTTGCTTATTCAAAGAGTTCAGGAAAATTTATAGCTCGAATGGATTCTGATGATGAGATGACTCCGGAAAAATTAACAACACAAAAAAAACAATTACTGCAATACGGTAAAAATCATATTGCCTTGGGATTAGTCAACTATTTTTCTGACCTCCCTCTTGGTGACGGTTATACTAGATACGAGAAATGGCTAAATAGTTTAACCAAAAAAGGAACTAATTTTAATGATATTTATAAAGAATGTGTTATTGCTTCCCCTTGTTGGATGGTTTATAAAGAAGATTTTGAAAGTTGCGGAGGTTTCAACTCACCCATTTATCCAGAAGACTACGACCTTGCTTTTAGGTTCTACAAAAACAAACTAAAATGCATCCCTTCAACTAAGGTGCTTCATTACTGGAGAGATTATCCCGAAAGAACATCTAGAAATGATGAAAATTATGCCGACAGCAGTTTTATTAAATTAAAAGTATTCCATTTTTTAACGATAGATTTTAACCACTCTAAAAAGACACTACTTTGGGGAGCTGGAAAAAAAGGTAAAAAAGTAGCCGAATTACTTTTAAATGCTAATATTCCTTTTGTATGGATATGTGATAACCCTAAAAAAATAGGCAAAGATATTTATGGTCAACAAATGATCGATTATAAAAACATTGGTGATTTTAGCCTTTACCAAAGTATTGTTACTATTGCCAACCCAATAGCACAGCAAGAAGTAAAAACTTTATTCGCCAATCAAAACTTAACACAAGGAAAAGATTATTTCTTTTTTTGCTAACTTCTAACTTAAAAAATTAATCTTTAACCACCCTAATTTTAGCGTGATGAATTTTTAAATCGGGCGTGTTATTTTTAATCAAAGTAACCACAATGGAGTAATTATCATCATACTGAGCGGTAAACTCTCCTTCTAATTTTCCTTTAATAGTATTAGAAGTATTGTTATTCGTCTCGGTAGTAACATTAAGCGGATCAACGCCTCCGCTAAAAAGTAATTTGTTGGCTTGGTAAAACTCAAAAGCATAAACTATTTCGGGTTTTACTTCATACGCCAACTGTAAATCAGAGTAAAACTGTATTCGCTCTCCTTTGTTTAGTTTAAGATTTATTTGTGCCGGATTTTTTGTTATCAAATCTATTGTTGCTAGTTCTTGTTTCCCACAAGACATTATCAACAACCCAACAATAACTACTATACTACTTATTTTATTTACCACTTCCTTTTAGTACAATTAAAACAGTATAAATAAGAATTTTAAAATCCACTAACAACGACATGTTTTCTATATATAAAATATCGAATTTTAGTCGCTCTATCATTTGTTTTACATTTTCGGCATAACCATATTTT
>CAMPHX010000236.1 GCA_946886085.1 uncultured Flavobacteriales bacterium
CAACATATATTTAGCAATAAAAAAGAAGCACTCGAAATAGCAGAAAAAGAATTAAAGTTTATTGAGAAAAATAAGATAACACCTATTTTCTTTTTAGATGAAGCTTATCCCAAAAGACTTACCCATTGTGAGGATAGCCCTATAGTGCTTTATGCTAAAGGCAATATGAATTTAAATGTTCAAAAAGTAATTAGCGTTGTAGGTACCAGAAATGCTACCGATTATGGTAAAGAATTTTGTGAGAAATTGATCGCTGATTTGGCTCCACACCAACCGTTAATTGTTAGTGGACTAGCTTTCGGGATTGACATTTGTGCACATAAAGCCGCTTTACAACATAACCTTCAAACGGTGGCTTCTTTAGCTCATGGTTTGGATAGAATTTATCCCAATCAACATGGAATTATTGCCAAACAAATGCAAGAAAATGGAGGTGTTATTTCTGAGTTTAAATACGAAACTAATCCCGATAGAGAAAATTTTCCAAAAAGAAATCGGATAGTTGCCGGTATGGCTGATTTAACTATAGTGGTTGAATCTAGCAAAAAAGGAGGCTCTTTAATTACTGCTGATTTAGCCAATCAATATAATCGAGATGTTTTTGCTTTACCAGGCAGATTAAATGATGAATATTCTGAAGGATGTAATTGGCTGATAAAAACCAATAAAGCGGCTTTAATACAATCGGCCAAAGATATTGAGTACATTATGGGTTGGCAAGCTACTACTGAAAAGAAAAATATCAATCAAACAAAGCTTTTTGTTGAGTTAAATAATGATGAAAAAACCATAGTAAATGTACTTTCAGCAACAGACAAAATGGCTATTGATAACATTGCTTTAAAAGCGGAATTTCCTATGAGCAAAACTGCTGCTTTACTATTAAACTTAGAATTTAACGGTATCGTAAAATCCTATCCCGGAAAAATGTATAAGTTGGTGTAGCATGTTGGTTATCGGTTCACCGTTAACTGAAAGACGGAATAACCATTAATAATTAATCACTTGTTGTTCCATGTCTTTTGGAAGTTCTCTATCTTCATATTGTTGTGTTCTCAGTTGAGGTTCAAATCCGGCTTCTTTTATCGCTTTTTGTATGCCGTCTGCTGTAAATCGATGAGGAGCTCCAGCAGCAGAAACTACATTTTCTTCTATCATAATAGAACCAAAATCATTGGCTCCAGCATGCAAGCAAATTTGTGCTGTTTTTTCTCCAACTGTTAACCAAGAAGCTTGAATATTTTC
Organism: uncultured Flavobacteriales bacterium; assembly: GCA_946886085.1. The sequence goes on from CAMPHX010000236.1 coordinate 1,246, forward strand.
AATATTTGGTAACATAATTCTACTTAGAGCAATCATTCTAATGTATTCATCATCAGTAACGTTATTAGAAACACCTTTTACTCTTTTTAATAAAGTTCCATCATCCATAAATGGCCAAGGAATAAAAGCAATAAACCCTTTAACATCAGCAGGTTTTTCTGCCTGTACTTCTCTCAACCAAACTAAATGTTCAAAACGTTCTTCTATGGTTTCTATATGTCCGAACATCATAGTTGCAGATGTGGTAATGTTTAACTGATGAGCAGCACGCATTACATCTAACCATTCTCTTCCAGTACATTTTCCTTTAGAAATTAATCGTCTTACCCTATCGTTTAAAATTTCTGCCCCTGCTCCCGGTAAGGAATCTAATCCAGCTTCTTTTAAGGCTTTTAAAACTGTTGTATGTGATAAACCTTCTAGTTTACTAATATGAGCAATTTCGGGAGGTCCTAAGGCATGTAATTTAATGTTAGGAAACATTTTCTTAATACCTCTAAATGTATCGCTATAAAATTTTAATCCTAACTCTGGGTGGTGACCACCTTGTAATAACAATTGTTCTCCACCATAACGAATGGTTTCTTCAATTTTAACCTTATACTCATCCATTGTAGTAATATAAGCTTCTTTATGTCCAGGAATACGGTAAAAGTTACAAAACTTACAATTAGCAATGCAAACATTGGTGGTATTAAGGTTTCTATCAATTATCCAAGTAACTTTATTGGAGTTATTTTTCTTTTCCTTACGCAATTCATTTGCCACCAACATTAATTCTGCTGTCGGAGCATTTTTAAAAAGGAAGATACCTTCCTCGGCATTTAAAAATTCAGATTGAAGTGCTTTTTCTAAGAGTTGGGCTGTTTGCATTATTTTGTTTTATTATTCCTAATTTCGCTTTTCAAAATTACGATAAAAATACGATGGAAATTAAAAAAGCGAGCAAATTAGACCCTAAAGAAAACTTGATTTTTCTTGTCACGAATGGAAAAGAATTACCAACAGCATTTTTTACAAAAGAAGAGCTTTCTTTTATCAATAAAGAATTAAAAAACGAACAAAAGCAAGTTGAAATCAACAGACTAAATACCTATGTTTTTGTTGTTTTATGTGATAAAGAGAATGATTATAAGGCTGCAGAGAAGATTAGAATTGCTGCAAGCAATTTGCTGACTACGCTTAATAATAAAAAAATTGTATCTGCTACAGTAGTTGGAGAAACAATTAAAATAACTCCATTTATAGAAGGTATTGGCTTAGCTAACTATCAGTTTTTAAAGTATTTTTCCGACAAGAAAGTAAATACTTTTAATAAATTAACCTATTACACAGAAAATAAATCAGACAATTCAGACAATATAAAAGAAATTGAAGCTCTAGTCGAAGCTGCTAATTTTGCTAAAGACTTGGTGAATGAACCATTGTCTTTTTTAACAGCGACACAACTTTCAAAAGAGATAAAGAACTTGGGTAAAAACTATGGTTTTAAGGTAGAGGTCTTAAATAAAGCTAAGATAGAAGCCTTGAAAATGGGTGGATTATTAGCTGTTAATAAAGGAAGCATAGATCCACCAACATTTTCTATTTTAGAATGGAAACCTACTAAAGCAAAAAATAAAAAACCTATAGTTTTAGTGGGTAAAGGAGTGGTTTACGATACTGGTGGACTAAGTTTAAAACCTACACCTAACTCAATGGACATGATGAAGTGTGATATGGGTGGAGCTGCTGCTGTTATTGGAGCTATGGTTGCTATTGCTAAAAACAAATTGCCTTACCATGTAATTGTTTTGGTGCCAGCTACAGATAACAGACCTGGTGGAAATGCTTATGTTCCTGGTGATGTGATTAAGATGTACAACGGAAAAACGGTAGAAGTATTAAATACAGATGCTGAAGGAAGAATGATTTTAGCAGATGCTTTGAGTTATGCTGATAAATATCAACCAGAATTAGTGATTGATGTTGCTACATTAACAGGTGCTGCTGCAAATGCAATTGGGCATTATGGTGTGGTAGCTATGGGAAACACTCCTGAAAAAACGATGAACAAACTAAAAGAAAGTGGTAATAATACGTTTGAACGTATAGTTGAATTTCCGTTTTGGGATGAATATAATGAACAATTAAAATCTTCTATAGCCGACCTTACGAATTTAGGTAATGGAGCAGGAGGAGCAATTACAGCGGGTAAATTTTTAGAGAATTTTACTAACGCTCCTTATATCCATTTAGATATTGCCGGACCAGCTTTTATTAAGAAGCAAATTAATTATTTATCTCAAGGTGGTACTGGTGTTGGTGTAAGATTATTGTATGATTTTGTAAAGAATTATTAAATTTAGTTTAGAAGGTTAAAAGTTTATTAGTTTAAGACACAATTATCGTTTTAACTCTCTAAACTCTTAAGTT
>CAMPHX010000237.1 GCA_946886085.1 uncultured Flavobacteriales bacterium
ATTTATAAAGAGAAAAGAGATATGACTATAGGTCATCGCAATGAATTTGAAATTTAGAAAATAATTTAGCGTCTCTGCGTCTTAGTGAGATAATAAAACAAACAACAAAATGAACATCATCACAAAAATAATTTTATCGATAGTAAACGTACTTTTTTTAATTAACTGTACGGTAGCACAACCAACCCTCAGTTCCGATAATAAAAAAGCAGTTAAGTTATTCAACGAAGGTAAGGGCTTATACGATTCTCGCAATAATGACTTAGCGGAAATAAAATTTTTACAAGCTTTAGAAAAAGATCCGAATTTTGCAGAAGCTGCTTTGTTATTGGCTTATGTTTATACTGAAAAAGCTAACTATGAGCAAGCTATCATTTATTATACTAAATCTATTGAAGCAAAGTATGATTTATTTCCTGAAGCCCATGCTTCTTTAGGAGCCTTACTTTTAAAAGTTGGGAAATATGAAGAGGCTAAAAAACATTTCACTAATTATTTTAAGTTTACTGATGCTCCATTAATGATGAAGCACTTAGCCAACGATGGGTTAAGAGATTGTGAGTTTGCTATTGAAGCATTAAAAAATCCAGTGCCTTTTGAACCCAAAAACATGGGGAAAGGTGTAAATTCGGAACTTCCTGAATATTTTCCGGCTCTTTCGGCAGATGGAAAAACCTTGTTGTACACTAGAAGATTAAACGATCCAAGTACCCCTACAGGTTTTAACGAAGATTTTTTTGTAAGTTATTTTGATGGACATAATTGGAAGACAAGCATTAATGTAAAAGGTGTGAATAGTTATAACAATGAAGGAGCTCCAACCTTATCGGCTAACGGAAATTTTTTAATTTTCACGATTTGTGCCGATCCTTATGAAGGTTACGGAAAAGGCAAAAATGGCTTTGGAAGTTGCGATTTATTTTATTCATTTAAATCAGGAAACGATTGGAGTTTTCCAAGAAACTTAGGAGAACCGGTAAATTCCAGAAATTGGGAAACCCAACCTTCTTTTTCGTCTGATGGAAAAACGCTTTATTTTATAAGAGGCTTCGGAAGAGGTCAAGACCGACAACAAGATATTTATATGACAGAAATTCAAGCAGATGGTTCATGGTCTAAACCAGCACCATTAAGCAATGTTATTAATACAGCATCAACAGAAGAGTCGGTGTTTATTCATCCTGATGGTAAAACCTTATATTTTTCTTCTAATGGACATCCGGGTATGGGGGGATTAGATATTTATAAATCTACTAAAGATGAAAATGGCGATTGGACTACTCCTGTAAATTTAGGATATCCCATTAACACGCATAATGATGAAAACAGTTTGTTAGTTAGTGCTGATGGAAAGACAGCTTATTTTGCTTCTGATAGAGAAGGTGGTTTGGGGAGCTTAGATTTATATCAATTTGAATTGCCGGAACATGCCAGAGCAGAGGAGGTTACTTATTTATCAGGTATTGTTTATGATGAAAGTAATAATGATAAATTAGCTGCAAAATTTGAGTTAATAGATATAGAAACTGGTAATGTTGTTGTAACTTCATTTTCAGATGGAGCAACAGGAAAATACTTGGTTTCTTTGCCTCCTAATAAAGAATACGCACTGAATGTTTCTAAAAAAGGTTATTTGTTTTATTCAGAGAATTTTAAATTAACGCATGGAACTTCTTACGATCCATTTAAAAAAGATGTTCCTTTAAGTAGAATTCAGGCGGGTAAAGAAGTAGTGTTGAAAAATGTATTTTTTGAAACAGCTAAATTCGATTTAAAAACAACATCTAAAGCAGAGTTAAATAAATTAGTAACTTTTTTAAATGAAAACCCGAACTTAAAAATTGAATTAGGAGGACATACCGATAATGTTGGAAATAAAAAAGATAATCAAATTTTATCAGACAATAGAGCAAAAGCAGTAAAAGATTATTTGGTAAGCAATGGAATTGATGCTAATCGATTGTTAACTAAAGGCTACGGAGATACATCTCCAATTGCTGATAATGATACAGAAGAAGGAAGAGCGGAAAACAGAAGAACTGCTTTTAAAGTGGTTGAATAACTAATAATCAGGAATCATTACTAAATACCAATTTTTCATATTAGCGATAGTATTTTCAGTAAGCAACCGATTGTTTGCTCAACAGGATACTATTAATAATAAAAGATTAAAAACGCTTATTGTAGCAGAAACGGTTGGCTATACTGCTACAATGACAGGACTTTATACGCTTTGGTATAAAGATGTTCCGAGTTCTTCGTTTCATTTTTTTAATGATAATGACGAGTGGCTCCAAATGGATAAAATCGGTCATGGAGTTACGGCTTATTATGTTGGGTTTGCCGGTTATGAAGCTTTAAAATGGAGTGGAATAAGTGAGAAAAAATCGGTATGGTATGGTGGAACGTTGGGGTTATTTCTTCTAACTTCCGTGGAAGTTTTTGACGGTTTTTCTTCCGATTGGGGGTTTTCTTGGGGTGATGTAGCTGTGAATACTGCCGGATCTGGATTTTTTATAGCTCAGCAATTGGCTTGGCAAGAACAACGAGTATTACTTAAATATTCTTTTCATCAAACTGAATATTCGGAAAAACGCCCGAATTTGTTGGGAGAGAATTTAGCTCAAAATATGCTAAAGGACTACAACGGACAAACCTATTGGATGAGTGCTAATATTGCCTCATTTTTAGGTGAAGAAAGTAAATTTCCGAAATGGCTTAATGTTGCTGTTGGTTATGGAGGTGATGGAATGTTGGGAGCATTTAGCAACAATGTTTTTCCGAAGATTGAGCGTAAACGTCAATATTACCTTTCGTTAGATGTTGACTTAACCCGTATAAAAACCAAAAGCAAATTTGCCAATACCGTGTTAGGAGCTTTTGGATTTTTGAAATTTCCATTGCCTACAGTGGAGTTCAATAGTAAAAGTACTACTAACTTTTATTGGTTATATTTTTAAGGGTTTTGTTATTTAGTAGTCTTTAAATCCATTTCTGTAAACACACTGTCAATAGGTTCCCAAAGTTCTATTTTGTTACCTTCAGCATCCATAATATGAACAAATTTGCCATATTCAAAGGTTTCAATTTCATCAACGATGGTTACGCCATTTTTTTTCAAGTTTCTTACAAGCCCCTCAATATTTTGAACCCTATAATTAATCATAAACTCCTTTTTTGATGGAGCAAAATATTCACTTCCTTTTTTAAAAGGGCTCCATTGGAGATAATTAATTTCATCAGGTTGATTAGCATTTCTGGATTCAAAGCTAGCTCCCCATTCATTTACTTCAAGACCTAAATTTTTAGCATACCATTCTTTTGTTTCTTGTGGATTATCCGAAAAGAAGAAAATCCCACCAATTCCTGTTACTTTAGGAGTTGTATCATTTGTTGAGGTTGTGTTTTCTGTAGGTTTATTTTTTTCTTTCATATCTATTGTTTTTTCAGTTGTTGAGTTACAGCTTATAAGAATTGTTGTTATAGTTATAATGGTAAAGTTTGTTCATTTTGTAGTGTCGTTATTTCTAATCGCTAATACTTTAACAAAAACAAATATACAATTAAATCTAAAAAATAACATTAAATTCTTCTCACTAATGACTTGATAATCTTATTCTTTATTGTATTTTTGGTCTGTATTTTATTC
>CAMPHX010000238.1 GCA_946886085.1 uncultured Flavobacteriales bacterium
ATAATTTCTCTTATTAATATTAAGTGCAAAAATAACAATAAAAATTAAATTGTAACAAATATGCAACAAATTATTTTTTATTACGTATAAGAAAATGTACGACAAAAAATTGTACATCCCCTTGTAACCAAAAATAACCTTTTTCTATTTCTGAAGAAAGGTTAAGCAAACAAAAAAAATATTTAGTCGATAGTCGGCTGAATTAATGTTTAACTAAAACTTTAGAAATTATGAAAAAGCAAAATGTAAAAATTACGTGTCCAAATTGTAGTACAAAACTGGACGTAGATTCATTATTAGTTAGTCAATTTGAAGACGCAATCAGAAAAGACCTTCAGTCTGAATTAAAAAGACGAGAAGATGAATTATTAGAACAGCGTAACGAATATAAAGAATTAGCTGCTCAACTTGAAAAGAAACAAGAAAACATTGATGATATGGTTTCTGAAAGAGTTAAGTCACAACTTAATTCCAAAGAAGCTGAACTCAAAAATTCAATTCGCAAAGAGATTAATGACGAAAAAGTTAAGCAACTTGAAGAGCTTGAGCAAGAACTTCAGCGTAAATCAGCTCAATTGGTTGAACTGAATCAAACCAAGGCTAAACTCCAACGTTTAAGCCGAGAATTTGATGAAAGAGAAGCTGAAATCCACCAAAAGAAAGAGGCTGAATTAACCAAAAGGTTAACGGAAGCAAAAATTTCTATCAAAGAGGAATTTCAAATGGAAAGCTTTCTTAAAATTAAGGAAAAGGAGAACATCATTGAAGCATTGACCAAAAAACTTGATGAAGCAAAACAAAAAGCAACTCAAGGAAGCATGCAAGCTCAAGGTGAGTCTCAAGAGTTAGTTTTAGAGCAATTTCTAAGAGAATTACATCCTTATGATACAATCGAAGAAATAAAGAAAGGAGCAAATGGAGCAGATTGTATACAGACCGTTAAACTTCAGAATGGAGTTGAGGCTGGAAAGATTCTTTATGAAAGTAAAAACACTAAGAATTGGAGTGATAGTTTCGTAAAGAAATTGAAACAGGACAACCTTTCTACAAAAGCCGATATAATGGTGATTGTGACCAAAAGTATGCCTAAGGATGTAAGTGGAAAACATGTTCTAATTGATGGTGTTTGGGTAACCACTCTTCAGGATGTCCGAGACCTTTCATTATTGCTAAAATTTGGGTTATTAAAAACCTACGCAGTAATGATTACGCAAGAAGATAAAAAGGATAAAATGAGTCTTCTTTATAATTATCTGACAAGTGAGGAGTTTAAAGCGACTTTCACATCAATTCTTGACGGGTTCAAAAGCTTGCAAGAATCTCATAATGATGAGCAAAGAAAAATGCAATTACTTTGGAAGCGAAGAGAAAAACATTTGGAGCAAGTTTTAAGCAGCACCATAGACTTTTACGGAAGTATTAAAGGTATATCTGAAAACTCAATTCCAAACATTCCAATGCTCGAAATAGGAAAAGCCAGCTAATCAGCTGCATTATTAAATCAATCAATTATTAACAATCCAGCGGTAAGGCAGAAGGAACTATGTTCTGCTTGAATGCAAATCGACAATGTTGGTTATTGTAAAGGTGTGTTTGCATCCTTATGGTTACGAATCAATAAAGTCAGCAATCAAACGAGTCTCAGAAATGGGGGTTCCTGAGACTCTATTGCCTTGCTGCTGGAATTAAAAATTAGAAGCTATGAAAAAACTTAGAAAAATAGAACACTACGGAGAAAAGTCACACGAGGAGAGATTTGGTACTGAAGAGAAATGTAGAGACTTCCTAGTTGATTTAAGATGGGAAGGTCAGCCGACCTGTCAAGACCCTGGATGTGGGAATAAATACATGAACTATTATCTTACCAGCAGAGACATATGGAAATGTTCAAAATGCAAGAAACAGTTTAGTATTACAAAAGGGACAATCTTTGAATCATCAAATTTACCATTGACTACTTGGTTTAAAGCTATATATTTCTTTACAATTAATAAGAGAGGCATTTCGTCCTGTCAATTGGCAAGACATCTTGAAATTGAACAGCGTAGTGCTTGGTTTTTATTGCATCGCTTAAGAGAAGTATTGAATAATAATGATAGTCTAAATCTTGAAGGAGAGATTGAGGTAGATGAAACAAAAATAGGACCTAGAATAGGCAGAGATAGCAGGCTCCAAATTAAAAAACAAATTCATGATGTAGAACAAGAAAGAATTCACGGTATGTCAAGATATAGAAGGAGAAGAAAAAGAGGGGTTCCTTCTAAACAAGGAAGAAAAAAAGGGACAACAAAAGAGGTCTTAGAGCAAAAAAAATTAGAAAAGGCTTTAAAAGGAAAAAGAATAAAATTCGAACAACCTGTTGTTGTATTCGGAATACTTCAACGTAATGGAGATATTTATTTAAAAGCTCTTGGTAAAGGTGAGGATAAGGCTAATCAAGAAAGTGTTCACCCAATATTAAAAAAGCATATCTCTAGCAAATCTATTATTCTATCAGACGAATCTGGAATATATAAAAAAGTAATAGATTCTTTTGAAAACCATAGGACAGTTAATCATAAAGAAGGATTTTTGATAAATGGTGTTCACATTAATGGAATAGAGAATGTCTGGAAACATTTAAAGAAAATGATAAGCGGCACATATTTCCACATGAAAATACAACATTTCGATAACTATTTATTAGAACATTCTTTTAGATGGAATGTCTTAAAAAAATCGGACAAAGAAAAAGTAGATGAATATTTACCAGAATTACTAGGAAAGCGTTTGAAATATGGTGAATTAATAAGCAGAAATTTTAACCCTTTAAACTTTGCCGCATAATGCCACTTTATAAATGGGTTGAAATAATGATGATGCTCCGTGACCAGCGGTTTAGAAGGTATCAGGGAATAAATGTGTTACTGTCTATATTAGATGATGATTCTATTGAGCCAATCAGAAGAAAGTTTTTAATAATTGCTGGACTAAGAGGCTTAGGATTATATGACATAGATTATGATAAAGTTAAACCTAAATTCAATATTGACTTTAAAGAAAAAAAAGAGGATAAAAAAGGTATTATCGTTCCTATGCAGTTATTCAAGTGTCATTTGATGGATGCAATTATTGAATTTGATGTTATATTGAATTAAATTAGCTAGTGAGTTCTTCAAGAAATTCATTGTAGTCTTTATCAAACTTATCACCTTTAACCCCTCTTTTTTTAAAATTAGCTACACGAGCTTTATATCTTGCTATATTTGCAGCTTTTTGAGGAGTTTTTAAATATAGCATGTACCTAGTATATTGAGGTGGTTCTTTTTCCTGAGGGTTAAGCGAAGTAATCGTACATTTCTTGGCTTCTATAGTTAAAGCTATATAGACGCCATTAATCATATCAGCTCCAAATAAAAATATATCATATCCTTTCTTCTTGGTGTCTAAATCACCAAATTCTTTTTTCTCATTTTTAGTTTTTACTTTGATAAAAATAGGGTCTTGGAAGCAAAATAACAGGTTTTCATATATCTGTTCTTCTCCTTTTTTGTTTGTAACTGTTATCTGAGATACTCCTATTTCAAGATTTTTTCCATCATAATGAGGTACTGAGCATATGGATTTATAAAAATCTATATCATCATATTT
>CAMPHX010000239.1 GCA_946886085.1 uncultured Flavobacteriales bacterium
GTGCTACTGTAATTTACAATAGCTTTTCCAGTAATATCAGTAATAGATAAATCAATACCTTCATTATTAATAATTCCATCAATTATAAGGTTATCTTGAGCAGGGTTCGGGTAAATACTAATATTTCCAAACACATTTTCATTAATACCAACCGCTTGCGTAATAGAAATATCATCTATCGCCAAATCACTTTCCCAGTTATTTCCTGTAACCCCTCTAAATCTCACATTAATTACATTGCCAACAAAAGCATTTAATGAAACTGTTTCCGTTAACCAACTAGTACCTTTATTCCCCACTAATGGTGTCATAACATTAGTTGTCCATGTTCCATTGGAATAAACATCTACCAATAAAGCCCCCATAGAAACCCCATTCATATTATAAGCAAAAGATAAAGTTGGATTATTTGCATTTGTTAAATCAATACACGGAGTTACTAAAGAAGCAGATTTATTAGAACATACCGGAGAACCTGAAGCTTCTAAATACATATATTTACCCAATGATGTTCCCGGATTATAATCCATTGATGGACCTGTTCCAGATGATGGCGTTGCTCCTCTATTGGTTCTCCAATCAATGTCATCCTCAATACCATTTGTCAGGTTTATGAAATCGTTATTGGTATTACAAACTTCAACTTCGCAATCAGAAGCAGTTGAACAAAGGGTAAATGTTTCAAAATCTTCACTCCAAGGTAATGTTTTTGGAGCCGCTGTATTATAATTAAATTGTGTACTTACAGAATCATTTAAACTATTTCCATCTCCTGTCATGTCAGACCAAATTAATAAACTGTTATTTCCTGATATTGGAGAAGGCGAAGTAGTAAAAGTATAGCTAACTGTAGCTCCTGGCGAAATCGGTCCTGCAATACTTTCTGAAACAGTTGTACCTCCATTTAATTTATAATGAACGGGAATATTTGATAACGAATTTAAACCTTCGTTTTTCACGTCAACTTCCAATACAAAAGAAGATGTCATACATGCTAATATTGACTGGTTATCTTGTGGTGTTGGATTAAAAATACTAACATCAACAGGAATAGGACAGGCAAATGTTCCCGGTAATTTTTGAATAGCCACAGCTCTTTCGCCACGAGCATCATCAGGACCTAAAGCTCTAACACTTAACCAAACTGTATCCGTAGATTGAACAGCTAGCACTATATTAGTTGTTGTGCTAACACCTACTGAGTCCATATATTTATTTCCTAACATATGTACTTCATAGCCAGTAGCTCCAGGAACTGCATTCCATGTAAAATTTAAAGAATCTGGACAAGCCCATCCAACATTTAAGTTGTTTGGTATTCCTATAATTGAAAATACTTGGTCAGACTCATCGCTATTAGCTCCTCTTGTAACTCTTACCTTTGCTAAACCTGAAAGTGTATTAGGTACTGACCAGTTAAAATGTCTTAAAGTACTTGGATAATTCATATTAATTGGAGACCAACTTACACCATTATCAGTAGAATATTCAATAGCAAAATTTCCGCTATTACCAAAAGCATCCCAACGAATTGTTTCTGTCGTTCCCGGTGCAAAACCTTCTCCTCCAATTGGATGAGTAACTACTACTTCATCTGTAACAAATTCATAAACTATATAATATTCTTGTGGTCCTTGAGGAATAGCAAAACCACTAACATTTATGTTATAAGTTCCTGCCGCAGGGTTATCAATAGTAACTTGTTCCATATTATTTAAATCATCTATTCCTCTAGTAGCAAGAGCATCTAAACTAGTTACTGTTGGTGTAGGATCTAATACCCATGGATTAAATGTTGTTGTTGAAGGATCTACTACTTGCATATTAATATCATTTACTAATGCTTTTGTTGCTGTTGTAGAACCTTCATAATCTGTCCAAAGAATCATAATTCTTACCTGAGCTGTATTAGAAGGAACAGTAATTTGGTGAGAATTATTACCACCTTGAGAAATGGTCGATGATAAATAATTGTTGTTACTTAAAAGATTATAAGCTCTTCTTGCATTAATTCTTCCCCATCCATGTTTAAAATCAGGACCAACGTTCCCTAAATCATCTGCCGTATTTAAAACAGCTGCTTTCATTAAAGCATTATCAGGATTATTTCCACTATTCAACGTTTTATAAGCGTGATATAATTGAGTAAAAACACCTGCAACCCCTGGACAAGCCATTGAAGTTCCACTTATAGTTTGATAAGAGTTTACATCCATAGTTGAAAAAACACTAGTTCCAACTGCACACACATCCGGTTTAATTCTACCATCTTCTGCAGGACCTCTACTACTTGAACCGGATAATCCATCAATATAACTTAAGTTACCAACAGCAACTACATTTTTACCGGCTTTATGTCCACCTGTAATATTTCCCCAACCTGCTCCAGCTCCATAACTACAATCAGAAGTACCACTATTTCCTGCCGAAAACACATGAATTAATGCTGGCAAAGTTCTGCTTTGCTGATCTAATTGCCTAGCTAATGTAGTGTAACCGGCATTACAACCATTACTATAACTTTTTGAAGTAATTACTACATCTTCATTATTATATAATGTAGGAACATCATTATAATTATTGTTAGAAGAACTATAAACTAATAAGTCGGCTCCAAAAGCCATTCCTCTTCCTTTAGGATCAAGGTTTCCTGCTCCCATTATAGTTCCTGAAACATGATCTCCATGATTTCCACCGTCAGTAGTAGTTCTTAAATCAATTCTACCTTGATAATCAATATGTGGTCCAATAATACCATCATCTTGCATCATCACAGTCATACCCGAACCATCAAAATTTAACCCCCCAACATAATTAGTTGCAATAGTATTACTTCTATGACTAGTTCTAGCTCTAAAATTTTCAGGTTCTTGTGGCTCATCTAATTGTTCAAAATAATAAAATTCGGGTTGAGTATAGACCATTTCAACTTTATTAAGTGGAATTCTAAATCTAATAGTATTTGCGTTATTACTCATTGTAATTTCTGCTCCTAAACTTTTTAATTTACTTTCAGCAACAGATTTATCCACAGTCGAAAAATACATGGTATTTAATTCAATTTGATCCGTTCCAAAAAGTGTCCATTCAGGATAATTTTTCTCATCTAACAATCTTGTAAGTTTAAACTGAGTTGGAATAAATAATACACTAACTACTTTATAAGAATGTAATACATTTAAATCAGCATTTTTATTAATTGCTGCATAAAAAGAAAAATCAGGTAAATAATCTAACAATGTTATTCCATTTGTAGCTAAAGCTTCTTTTTGAGCTTGAGTAGGAATTTCTGCAAACTGAATAATTCTATAATAATTATCTCCTACTAGTTCATTTGCGAAAAAAGTACTTTCAGATAGGTTAGTTTTTTTAGGTATGAAATTCCCCGACTTAAAATATATTGTTTTAGTTTCTTGTGAAAAAGAACTGAAAACCGACAACATTATAACCACAAGCATAATGTTTTTAAGAAAATAAAAATGTTTCATATGTTTGATATTTGATTAGTATTAGTGTTTAGAAAGGTTAAATTTATAAAATAATTTTAAATTAATTTATTATTTAAATAAAATTATTAAATTTTATTTCGAGCAGTTCTGCTCGTGGTCCGCGTGCAGG
>CAMPHX010000240.1 GCA_946886085.1 uncultured Flavobacteriales bacterium
ATATTAGATTTTTATACTTTTAGAAACAACAATGGTAACTATGTGTTGTGTTGGGATAATGGCAGGTATGTAAATCATAGTTTTAATTCTAATTGTTTAACAACGGCATACGATTTTGAAATTGCTATTAGAGACATTCTCCCGGGAGAGCAACTTACAGATGATTACGGGTATTTAAATATTCCATATCCATTTAGAGGAGTAGATGAAGGTACTCGCAGAAAAATTGTTTATCCGGATGATTTGGTAAAATATCATAAAGTCTGGGACAAAAAGATAGAAAAAGCATTTCCATTAATTACAAAGGTAAACCAGCCTTTACGCACACTAATTTCTGATGAAAAATGGAAAGAAATTGAAGCTGTTGAAAAAGGAGAAAAGCAAATGCTTTCTATTTTGCATAATTTTTATCCAAATGGAAATGGGGAGAAAATTAAATAACCCTCATTTTTGGATAGAATTTTTAGCCTAACAATTTTTAATCACATATTATATTATAGATACATAGTTTTTACAGCCAAAATTATAAAAAAGGTTATCATAGTTTATTCGCTTTAGGTGGATGGAAATACTACATTTGGTTATAATTATCTTATACTTTAACTAGTCTATGTACCTATGTGGTTTTATTAGGGTTGAAAAATGGGTTCATGTTAAATAAGAATTTGGCTTAGAAGTAAAAAGCATATTTTTCGCTAATTTAGCAGCAATTTTAGTTGATAATCAATTGATATAGCTGCTTTATGTATCCCGAAAAACTAAATATTAAAGCTTGGGCTGAAGAAGATAGACCCAGAGAAAAATTACTTTCTAAAGGTAGAACTACGCTATCTGATGCTGAACTTATTGCTATTTTGATTGCTTCCGGAAACAGAAATGAAACTGCTGTAGAACTTTCTAAAAGAATGCTTAAATCTATTGACAATGATTTGAATAAATTAGGAAAGCTTTCGGTTAAAGAATTAATGCAATTTAATGGAATAGGAGAGGCAAAAGCGATTAGTATTGTAGCCGCTTTGGAGTTGGGAAGGCGAAGAAAAAATACAGACAATCAACTTAATAAAACCATTAAATCTAGTAAAGATGTTTTTGAAGAAGTTATTGGTGTAATGAGTGATTTACCTCATGAAGAATTTTGGGTGTTGTTTTTAGATAGGCGTAATGCGGTTATTAAAAAAAGCAACATAAGTAAAGGAGGTGTTTCTGGTACTGTTGCAGATGCCAAAATTATTTTTAAAGAAGCTATGCAACTACTTGCTTCTGCCGTAATTCTATGTCATAATCATCCATCTGGAAACTTAAAACCAAGTGATGCAGATATACAACTTACCAAAAAAATGAAAGAAATTGGTTATTTGGTTGATGTACCTGTACTTGATCATTTAATTATCACAGACAAAAGTTATTTTAGCTTTGGTGATGAAGGGTTAATTTAAGAGGAAATGATTTTAGTCTATACACATAAAGTAACCAACCGAATTAACTATACTTTTCAAACGGTTTTTGAGCAAATTTTAAAAACGCCTGTTTCCTTTACAGATGATGTAGATTTTTATTTATCGTGCAAAACTGCCAAGCTGTCTTATACCACTAAAGCTAAAGATGATGGATTGCATTTTACATCAACAAACTTATTGTTTGAGGATGAAATAAAACCCCAAAATACAACAGCAATTCCGCAAACCGATGGAACGGTTGGTTTATTTAAAACACCAACAACTAAGCATTTTAATTTTGATGTTTTTGCCAGTATTTTTTATTTAACATCAAGGTATGAAGAATATTTGCCGCATCAAAAAGATAAACATGAAAGATTTTTAGCAATAGAAAGTTTTGCTTTTAAAAATAACTGTTTAGAGTTGCCAATGGTAAATATATGGGCAGAAAAAATTGCTCAACTTATTTTAACTCATTTTCCCAATTATAAATTTCCTGAGCGAAAATTTGAGTTTTTAAGCACCATAGATATAGACAACGCTTTTGCTATAAAACACAAAGGCTTTTGGAGAACTATTGGTGGGTTAGCAAAATCCATTACCGAACCACAAAAAATTAAAAACAGAATAGCCATTTTGTGCGATAAAGCTACTGATCCTTATGATACTTATGATTATCAGGATGAAGTGCATCAACAATACACTGTTCAACCGACTTACTTTTTTTTGGTTGGTAACTATGCTTCTTTTGATAAAAACATAGCTTTTAGCAATGAAGATTTTCAGCATTTAATAAAAAAAATAGCCATTACTAATGAAATAGGATTACATCCATCATATCAATCTAACAGTAATTCTGAGTTACTTAAAGAGGAAAAGTTGAGATTGGAAAGTATTATAAATAAAAACATCACTAAAAGCCGACAACATTTTTTAAAGTTAAGTTTTCCACAAACATATAGAAACTTAGTTGCCAATGGAATTAATGAAGATTATACCATGGGATATGCTGAAAAAAGTGGATTTAGAGCAAGTATTTGTTCTTCCTATTATTTTTTTGATTTAGAGAAAAACAAAGTAACAGCTTTAAAAATAGTGCCTTTTTGTGTGATGGAAGCAGGTTTAAAATACTATCAGAATTGTACTGTTGAAGAAGCAATTATCAATATTAATAAAATAGTTGAGATTGTAAAAAAAGTAAATGGTACTTTTGTAAGTATATGGCACAACGAATCTCTTTCTGATGAAGGTATATGGAAAGGATGGAGAAGGGTTTATGAGCAAATGTTATTGGATGTAAAAAAGAAATAAATTAATTGTAAAAAAATCAGCGACAATGAAAATTATCAATCTGGGCTCAGAAAATACTATTTTTAATCAGTTTATTGCAGAAATTAGAGATGCTAATATACAAGTAGATAGCATGCGTTTTAGAAGAAATTGCGAACGATTAGGAGAAATTTTTGCCTATGAAATTAGTAAAACTTTGGTGTATAAAAAACAAGAAGTAGTTACTCCTTTAGGTGTCGCAGAAATGAGTTTACCTAAAGAACAACCTGTTTTGGCAACCATCTTAAGAGCTGGACTACCTTTGCATCAAGGTTTATTAAATTATTTTGATAAAGCTGATAATGCATTTGTATCTGCTTACAGAAAACACCATAAAGATGGCTCTTTTGTAATAGAAGCAGAATACATGGCTAGTCCTGATTTAACAGATAGAACAGTAATTTTATCTGATCCTATGCTTGCTTCTGGAGCATCTATGGTTGAGATTTATAAATTGTTACTAGAGAAAGGAAAACCATCTAATTTACATATAGTTACATTAATTGCAAGTGTGGAAGGTGTAAATTACATCAAAAAGCATTTGCCTGAAGATACTACTGTTTGGGTTGGTGCTGTTGATGATGAACTTACTGCACAATCTTATATTGTTCCCGGACTAGGAGATGCGGGAGATTTGGCATTTGGTACTAAAGAATAAACAATAAATGTTTTTATCTTATTACGAAATATTTTTTCTATTAGCTTTTAGTGCTACCAAATTTATGGCATCAGCACTATATATTCTTGCAATAAAAAGAATATCATGGAATTCTACCTTTTTTATTTTACTTATAGGAGGTTCGATAGGAATTTTGGTTTTTTATTATTTAGGAGCATTTATTAATCAATTA
>CAMPHX010000241.1 GCA_946886085.1 uncultured Flavobacteriales bacterium
GACTGTCTCATTTTGTTATATTAACCTTTATATTTAATTGGTATTTATTATTTTTTCTTAGGACGTTTAGTTCCATATTTAGATCTTCTTTGAGTTCTTCCTTCAACACCTGTAGTATCTAAAGTACCTCTTACAATATGATATCTAACACCCGGCAAATCTTTTACCCTTCCACCTCTAACTAAAACAATAGAGTGTTCTTGTAAGTTATGACCTTCTCCGGGAATGTATGCATTCACCTCTTTTTGGTTGGTTAATCTTACCCTAGCTACTTTTCTCATTGCTGAGTTAGGTTTTTTTGGTGTTGTTGTATAAACTCTGATACAAACACCTCTTCTTTGCGGACAAGAATCTAAAGCCGCAGATTTACTTTTCTTTTCTAAAGTTGTTCTTCCTTTCCTTACTAATTGCTGTATAGTTGGCATATTTATTTAATTAAAATAGTTAGTATCCCTAAAAAAATGGAGTGCAAAAATACAATTATTTTTTATATAAACAATAGCTTGTTAATTTTTTTAGAAAATCCATTAAACTTATCTGTAAATTGATAGAAAAACAAAGGAGTGAGACTAGCTCACTCCTTTGTTAATTTGTACAATATTAAGGTTATTTATCTAATCAAGGTAACCGTTCCTTTTTCAAAATATTCTTTTTCGTCAGTTCCTTTTGCATTTATAATAAAGAAATATGTTCCATCCGGAACAACTTCTCCTGATAAGGTTCTTCCATCCCATCCTCCTGTTACAGAGTTCCACTCATATAATTTTTGCCCCCATCTATTATAAATCACTCCTTCAACTTCCTCTAAGTTTTCTCCACCAACCATAAACATATCATTGCTTCCATCTCCATTAGGGGTAAATACATTTGGAATAATGATAACAGACTCACCAATTGCAGTTATGGTAACAGTTGCTGTATCCGAACAAATACCATCCGTTACTATGAGTGTAACGATATATGTTCCTGTCTGATTATAAACTTGAGATGGTTCAAAAATAGTGTCTGTGTTTCCATTTCCAAAATCCCAAGTATAAGATATTCCAAAACCAGTTGTACTTCCATTTCCAAAAAACACGTTCAACGGAGTTGATCCTGATGTTGGGTTTGCATTAATTACAGCTTGTACCCCTCCAACTACAACTTGAACAGAATCTATTGGCGAATCACAACCTCCAACTTCACTCGCGTAAAATGTAAACATTCCTATGGATGTTGATGGAATTACTAATGGACTACCCGTTCCTAATACTATAGTTCCAGCAGCATCAGCATACCATGTTATCGTTCCATTTCCACTTCCTGTTGCTGTCAACACAATATCATCTCCAAAACACAACGGAAGAACAGTATCTATTACAATAGTATTTTGAGGTGTAATAGTTAACGTTGTTTCAATAATACTATCACAACCCAAACTAGTTGTCAATGAGTCATAATAAACTCCTGCTGTTGTTTGGAATCCTCCTCCTAATAATATACTATCTCCTTGACAAATTCCTGCTGTTGTTTGTGAAACTACTACTGGATTTACGGTGAGTGTTGTTGAAATAATACTGTCACACCCATTTATAGTAGCTGAAGTATCATTATATACACCATTTGTTGTTTGGAATGCTCCACCCAACATAATGCTATCTCCTTGACAAATTTGAAGTGCTTGTGCAAGAAAATAACTCGAATTAATTGTTATTTGGAAAGAATCAACTGCTGCTGCACAACCTCCTGATGCAGCAATATTGTTATATACCATATAAGTTCCTGCGGTACTGTTAGTCAAATCTAACTCTCCTGTTGAAGTACTTACAAAAATCAATCCTGCAGGATTAGATGAAAAAGTTCCTGCAAAATTATTTCCCGTAAACACTGGTAACTCATTAGTATCTCCTTGACAATATGGTGAATTATTATAAGCAAACGTAGCTCCTGGTGCATTTACAATGTTTACTACAACTGAATCTAAAGCAGGACAATCGTTCCCTGCTGATGTAGTATTATAATAAACGGTAAACGAACCTAACCCACTATTGGTTAAATCAATCTCTCCTGTAGTAGCATTAATTACACCTGGAGTACTTATTGTAAATGTACCTCCTGTTGTTCCACTAATGGTTGGTGTTGGGTTTGTACCTGTTATACAAAATGTTGTTGGCGAATAACTGAATATTGCAGAATCAACTTGTAATAATTCTATGGTTGTAGAATCCGTTGCTGCAGCACAACCTCCTGAGGCAGCTATTGTATTATAAACAGTATATAATCCTGGTGAACTTGTTGATAGGTCAATTGCTCCAGTTGAACTGTTTAAACTTAACCCTGTTGTTGGATTAGATGAAAATGTTCCTCCACTTGCCCCAAGAGCATAAGTTAAAATTGGATTTGCTCCATCTAAACAATATTGAGAAGCATCATAACTAAATGTTGCTATTGGTGCCGCAGTAATAGTTACCTGAACTGAATCTACAGACGGACATGGATTCCCAGCCGATGCTGTATTATAGTAAACAGTAAATGTTCCTAACCCACTTAATAATAAATCAATTTCTCCTGTTGAGGAATTAATTGATCCAGGGGCAGTTATTGTAAATGTTCCTCCTGTTGTACCATTAATTGTAGGAGTTGGATTTGTTCCTGTTATACAAAATGTAGTAGGACTATAAGTAAAACTTGCATCATCAGCAGCATCTATTGTTACAGTTGTTGATGTTTGATATTGTGGACAAGTAGGTGTTGCCGCAACAGTAAAAGTAACTGTATAAACACCAGGTGTACTTAAACTTGGAACAATATCTCCTGTAGTAGTATTTAAAGACAAGCCTACTGGTGTAGCTGAATAAATACCTGTTAAAGTACCATTTGTATGTGTAACAGAATAAGTATTTGTATCATTACTACAAAAAGGATCTCCTGCATAACTAATCGTATCTTCAGGACAAACTGGAATAACAGATAACACCCATGGAGAAAATGTAGTTTGACCTACAAAAGGTCCGGCAGAACCAATACCTGCTGTTACTCCAGGCGTCCCTGGAGTAACCGGAGCATCCCAAGATGATCCATTCCAATGCTGAGTTCTTACATTACCGGTAGGATTAATAGTTGTATTTTCAACACCTCTATAAGAAAATGTCAAATCTCCTGTAGTATTATTTGCAGCTTGAATGTCCCAAAACCTATCAATAGCATACTGAACAGAATCTGCAAAATTTAACATATTAGTTACCGGACCAACATTTGTGGCTGCCGGTTTAGGAAAGTTTGGCACATTTGTAAACCAAGTTGACATTTGAATATCTGTCGAATTAGTGGTAGTCTTGTTAAATGTAAAAGGAATATAGTCTGCTAGATTTCCTCCTATACCAAAAGGAATTACATAACTCCCTGAACTAGTACCTGTTTCCCACTTCACATAGTTATATTGATTTTCAGAATGAATATGCCCTCCATTTCTAACAATACCTAATGGATTATTTTGGTTAACTACCACATAAATAGGTGTTGCGGCAGTTCCTCCATTCATAACTGTAACTGCTCCATTTAAAACAAGTGCATTATTTTGAGATTTTAAAGTAGGGGACAGTAATAATCCTATACATAAAT
>CAMPHX010000242.1 GCA_946886085.1 uncultured Flavobacteriales bacterium
GTATATTGGTAAACTTTAATACAGATGATATATCAGAATCTATTTTTAGAAAAGTAAATAATTTATAAAAATTCTGCGATAATCAGCGAAATATGCGGGCAACAACAAACATGAACAACCCATTAGTCTCCATAATAACAGTAGTTTACAATGGCGAAAAACACATTGAACAAACCATAAACAGTGTGCTGAATCAAACTTATTCTGACATTGAGTATATTATTATTGATGGAGCTTCAAAAGATAATACCCTAAACATAATTAAAAAATACGAAGACAAAATTGCTCAATTTGTTTCTGAAAAAGACAGTGGAATTTATAATGCCATGAACAAAGGGTTGGCGTTGGCAAAAGGCGAAATAATTGGCATTCTCAATGCCGATGATTATTATTTTGAAAATACCCTACAACAAGTTGTTAATGTTTTTTCAACTTCTCAATCTGACATTGTTTATGGTAACATGGTAAAACTACGAGCCATTCAAAATAAAGATTACCTTAAAGAAGTTGCTCCAAACATCTCACTTATAGAGAGAACAATGCCCATCTTCCATCCCTCTACTTTTGTAAAAAAAACCGTGTATGAAAAAATTGGCAATTTCAACGAAAAATACCAACTTGCTGCCGATTATGATTTTATATACCGAGCTTACAAAAACAACATAAATTTTGAATACATTCCGCAACCACTAACGGTTTTTAGAGTGGATGGAATAAGCAGTATTAATTGTCAATCTTACAAAGAAGGGTATAAAATATTAGTTACTCACGGCTCACCTTACGATAAAGAAATGAAACGTTTGGTGTTGAAATGTAAAATTAAAACAATTTTTAGGACAGTTTTTAATTTCTTTATTCGCATATTTGGATTGAAAAAATGGAATGAAAACAGATTAATAAAAAAATGGAAATAGAACCTGTTAGGTTTGAATTGGAATAATAAACCCTATGAAGAAAGAAGAAGTTAAGAAATTTTTTGAGCAAACCGATATTTATTTTAATTACGATTACAACATAAAAATTAGAACCGAAACCGTTGCTGATTTCATTAAAAATCTGGAGTTTAACAATGTACTGGACATGCCTTGCGGAAATGGTTATATCTCCCTAAAAAACAGCAAAAATTTCAAGCAGCTAACTTTAGTTGATTTTTCTGAGAACATGATTAAGTTGGCGAAAGAAATTGCGACAGAACAAGCTACTAAGAATGTTTCTTTCCTAAGAAGTGATATTTACGATACCAACTTTCAACCCGAAACATTTGATTTAGTGCTTTCTTTGGGCATTTTAGCTCATGTTGATGATGTGGAGAAATTCTTAGCCTTTATTCAATCTTTAGTTCCACCAAAAGGACATATTATTATTCAAAATACCGATTTTGACCATAATTACAGTAGGTTGATAAGATTTTATTTAGGCGTAAGAAGGTTGGCAGGAAAAGACAAATATCAACTTAACAAAGTTCCTGCAACATTGGTGGAAAACAGCTTTAAAAAAGCAGGGTTTAATTGTAAAAACAAATTTCGGTACAACCAATCTTTTGTTGGACTTTCAAAATTATTTTCCAACGAAAAAAAATACGAACTAACCAGAGGATGGTTTGGAGATGTTACTAATAACAAAAATGCAAAACTTGGAAGTGATTACATTTATCTATTTCAAAAAAATTGAATAATCCCCAACACATAAAAGCACTTATTTTACCTGAACTTTTTCCAGATTTTGAAGGAGATATGACAGGTGTTTTTATTGAAGATTATTTATTGGCAGTTCACTCAAAAGTTGATACACAAACACTTTACGTTCGCTTAAGAGGAGAGCAAAAAGGCTGTGTTAGTGAGTTGTATAAAAATAAATTTAAACTAACCAGAGTTGTAGTTTGTAATAGAAATCTACCTAAATGGACAAAACCTCTTTTATATTTAAAATGGTTTTGGAAAGGTTATCAATACGGAATTACTTTTAAATCAACCAACGTTATTCATGCTCATGGATTAGTACTAAATGGTTTATTGTCTTACTTTATCAGTAAAAAATTAAAAATTCCATTTGTAGTTACCGAACATACAGGACCGTTTTCTAGAATTGCCCAACATCCCATTTTATCCAAAATAGCAAGGTTTGTAGGTAAGAAAGCGGATAAAGTATTGGTGGTTAGTGAGCATCAAAAACAAGAAGTTCTTAAACTAAACATTCCAGAAAGTAAAGTTATAGTAACTTACAATCCGGTAAACGATATTATTTTTAAACCAAAACCCGAAAACATTCTATTTAATAAAATTGCTTTCGTAAGCAGGTTAGATGAATTTAAAGGTGGATTAAGAACATTAAAAGCTTTTCATCAGCTACTTTCAATACATCCTGATTATGAATTAAAAATAGTCGGAGAGGGCGAAGAAAAAGCAGCCATTGAAAAATATATTGAAGATAACCAACTTCAAAAAGAGGTAAAAATGAAAAGCTTGCTAACCAAAGCAGAAATTGCCAAAACACTAAAAACAGTTGACTTTTTGGTGTTTCCTAGTCGCCACGAAACCTTTGGATTGGTGGTGGCAGAATCTTTATGTTGTGGCGTTCCTGTGGTTTGCACCAACCAAACTGCACCAAAGGAATTTGTAAATAAAACCAACGGTATTTTAGTAAATCCAGATGATGTAAATGCCATTTATGAAGGAATGTTGCAAATGATTAAGAACTACAATCAGTACAATTCTAGCAATATTAGTGAAGAAACCTCGAAGCAATTTGGAATAACTACCTTTGGCAATAAACTAACAGCAATCTATCAAGAATTATGTGCGGAATAGCAGGAATTTACGATAAAAATGGAGTGGCAAAAGCAGATGCTGTTTTAATGTCACGCATTTTACAACATCGTGGTCCGGATGATGAAGGTTTTTTGTTGGCAAACCCTTCTTCCTTAAAATTAGCTAGAGGAAATGACACCCTAAAATCTCTTTCTAATATTGAGCATATTGAAGAAAGTAACTTCCAAGCAAACTTAATATTGTTGCACCGAAGATTATCTATTATTGACGTTTCAGCCAACGGACATCAACCCATGTGTGCCGAAAATGAAAATTTTTCTATCGTTTTTAATGGAGAAATTTATAATTACAAAGAAATTCGTTCAGTCCTTCAACAAAAAGGTTATGTTTTTCAATCGGAAAGTGATACCGAAGTAGTTTTAAATGCTTTTATAGAATGGGGAGCAGCTTGTGTAAATCAATTTGTAGGTATGTGGGCTTTTGCCATTTATCAGCATAAAGAAAAAAAACTATTACTTTCGAGAGATAGGTTTGGGATAAAACCTTTATATCTTTATAAAACAGCAGATTTTTTTGCATTTGCCTCCGAAATTAAAGCCTTACTTCCTTTGGCAAAAGTGGATAAAAGCATTTCTGACGAGAATTTAGGTTCTTATTTGGCTTACGGAACAACTCATCAACCTTATCAAAATTTATATAAAAATATTATTGATCTTGAACCGGGTTGTAATTACGAAATCGATTTAAACGATTTATCTATAAAAAAACAAAACTATTTTTCGTTGGATACTGTTGTTAAACCGCTCACCAACACCCAAAATTTAA
>CAMPHX010000243.1 GCA_946886085.1 uncultured Flavobacteriales bacterium
TTTTAATGATACGGCGACCACCTATATATACACTCGACTAGTCGTCGGCAGCGTCAGTGTGTATAAGAGACAGGCTTCATATAATACACCATATTTAAAACTAACAAAACAAACAATTGCCATGAGAAATTCTGCAATAAAACTACTCCTTCCTATATTATTTTTACTAAGTAATTTTTCCATTCAGGCTCAACAAAACAACAAATACAGTAAACAAAATATTACTGAAGAGTTTCTAAACTTAACACTCAAGGAACATATTTATAAAAAACTACAAAGTACCCCTAACCTTTCTGAGACAGAACTTCATAACTTAGGTCATTACTATTTGGACAATTACCCTAAATACAAAACACTTTTCTCTAATGCTGCAAAAAATGTAAGCGAAGAAACAAAACAAGCCTTCGAAGCAATAGTTAGCCAAATTATTAACCAAGTTGTATTAGATTTCCAAAATTATACTCCGCCTTTAACACCTCAAAAACCTCACGACCCTACTTTTATACCTACATCCAATCAAAAGAAAGGCGACCAAAATGATAAAGGACCGGGGGATCCGTGTAATAATGCTGATTTTGAAACTTGCGATTTTACTGGTTGGGATTTATTTGATGGAAATGTAAATAACAATCCTTATGAAATGATTAATATAACTCCTAGTACACCTGGAGGAAACCACACAATTACTACACCTGGAACTGACCCTTTAGTTGGTATTCCAACTACAGATCCAAATGGTGGTGGCTGTTCTGTAATGTTGGGAGATTACACAGGAACAGGAAGTGGTGCTGCCAGTATGAGACAAACATTTTTAGTAACTCCGCAAACCACATCTTTTACTTATAGCTATGCATTAGTATTAGAAGATCCTTCAGGACATACTGTTGGTGAAAAACCTTTTTTTAAAGTAAACATGTATGATCAAAACAACAACCCTATAGCTTGCGGTGAATATCAAGTAATTTCAGGGCCAATAAACTCTGGTGGAGATCCTGACTTTTTACCTTATGCTGCAGGTTTTTATTTGCCTTGGAGAACTACTTTTGCTCCTCTTAATGCTTACATCGGACAAAATGTTACTATTGAGTTTATTATCGGAGATTGCTCTCAGAGTGGACATTATGGTTATGGTTATATAGATGCTAATTGTGCTCCTTTAGAAATTATTGAATCTGATACTGTAGTTTGTGGTGGTGGCCCGGTAACCTTAACAGCCCCTGCTGGTGCTGCAAGTTACTTATGGAGTCCGGGAGGACAAACTACTCAATCAATCACAACAGCTACACCAGGCAATTATAGTGTTGTAGTAACTCCCGTTTCAGGTTCTGCTTGTTCCGTAACACTTACCACTACTATTTATGGTTCTACAGATTATCCCGTATCAGATTTTACAGCTTCCCCCATTAATATATGTGTTGGCGAAAGTGTAACTTTTACAGACCAATCTTATGTTGTAGGAACATCATCTATTTCTGATTGGGCTTGGGATTTTGACGGTGATGGTTTAGTTGATGATACCACTCAAACTCCTCCTCCTTATGTTTATAGTACTCCCGGAACTTACACAGCTGAACTTAGAGTTTGGACAAATGGATGTTCCGATACATCTACTGTTACTATAAACGTTAATGCCGGACCAACTGCCGGATTTACATTTAATAATGTTTGTTATGGAACTTTAATGAACTTCACAGACACATCTAATGCAAATGGAGGTGTTATTTCTAATTGGAGTTGGGATTTTCAAAATAATGGTACTGTTGACAATACCAACCAAAATCCTGCTCATGGTTACCCAACAGCAGGAAGTTATGATGTTGAACTACTAGTAGAAACTTCTGGTGGCTGTAAGGATTCTGTGGTTCAAACCGTTTATGTCAACCCACTTCCTGTAGCTAATTTTTCTGCCTCTAGTGTTTGTCTTTCAGCAACAACAACTTTTATTGATTCTTCAACAATAAGTTCCGGAACAATAACCGATTGGGCTTGGGATTTTGATGATGGGGTTGGAACTAGCACGGTACAAAACCCCACGTATACTTATGCTAATGCTGGAACTTATAATGTAAGCTTAACAGTAACGTCAGATAGTGGCTGTATTCATACCGTAACAATTCCTATAGATGTTTATGCGAGTCCTACTGCTGCTTTTACTACTAATGATGTTTGTCTAAACACCTTAGCTAACTTTAACAGCTCCACCTCTAATGGAAATGGGGGTATAATTTCTCAGTGGAATTGGGATTTCGATTTTAATGGTGTTACTCACATCACTGATGATACTACTCAACACCCAAGTTATAACTATGCTACCCCAGGAACATATACTGTTCAACTAATTATTACAACCAACGCAGGATGTACTGATACAACAACTGAAACAATTACCATTTTCCCTTCTCCTATAGCTGATTTTACATTTAATGATGAATGTTTTGGAACAGCTATTAACTTTACAGACAACTCAAATGTTAGTTCCGGAAATATCACCAATTGGAACTGGGACTTTGATAATGGAAATAACTCAGCTATTCAAAACCCTTCAGAACTCTATGCTAATGATGGAGATTATGATGTAACATTAATTATAACTTCTGATAACGGATGTACAGATACTGTTACTAAAAACATTAATGTATGGCCATTGCCTGTAGTTGACTTCTCTCCTACTACAGTTTGTTTGAATGATTTTACTCGTTTTATTGACCAATCTAATGTTAGTTCGGGTAGTAATGTGGCTTGGAATTGGGATTTTGGTGATAACTCAGGAAGTGCTGTACAAAGTCCAATACACACTTACACTTCTGAAGGTGTTTATCAAGTACAGTTAATTGTAACTACCGACAAAGGTTGTATCGATTCCGTTACCAAAGCTGTTACCGTTCATCCTCTTCCTGAAATTGATTTTTCAGCAGATATCACAGAAGGCTGTACTCCTGTAATAGTTAATTTCACCAATAACTCTTCTATTACTTCAGGAAATATCGTTTCATGGTTTTGGAATTTTGGCAATGCAGGTGCTTCAAATCAAGAAAACCCAACCAATATTTCATTTATTAACCCATCACATACTTCTGTTGCTAATTTTGGCATTAGCTTAACTGCCACTTCAGATAAAGGATGTGTTAGTAAAGACTCTATTATTAATATGATAACTTCTTATCCAAAACCCTTGGCTAGTTTTACTTACGACCCTATTGACACCGATATTTATAGTAGTGAAATAACATTTACAGACAACTCTATCATTCCTAATCAATGGTTTTGGGAGCTTGGTGATGGAGCTACATCTATATTACAAAACCCTGTGCATGAGTATGCTGATTCAGGTCTATATTATGTTACTTTATACATAGAAAATATTTATGGCTGTAAAGACACTACTCAAAAGCCGCTAAAAATTAAACCCACTTTTGCTATTTGGATACCCAATGCGTTTACTCCTGATGGTGATAACACTAACGATTATTTTACTATAAAAGGCTATGGAATTACTCAACTAGAAACATTGATTTTTGACAGATGGGGAGAAATTGTTTTTAACAGTATTGAATATTTCTCTTATAAAAATATTAAGCTGCCGACT
>CAMPHX010000244.1 GCA_946886085.1 uncultured Flavobacteriales bacterium
CTTTTTTCTAATTTATACCAATTATGGATGGCTCCATCATAGATAAACCTTTCAATAAAATTAAACCCCAGTTTTGTTAAAATTTTGTTGGAACCGATGTTATTTATATCGGCCGCGGCATAAATTTCATTTAAATTTAATGTATTGAAACCATAATTTAATGAAGCTATTGCACTTTCTATTGCGAAGCCTTTTCCCCAATATTTTTTGATTAATCTGTACCCAAGGTCGTGGTAGTTTTTGTGTTTATTTGTTTCTTCAGTAACAAATTTTAGTCCTGTCCAACCAATAAAATGGTTCGTTTCTTTATCAATAATAGCCCAACGACCTATGCCATTGTCAATATATTGTTGACGTATAAAATCTATAATGTCAGCAATTTGCTTTTTATCCTTTACGGGTTTATTTCCTAAATATTTATGCACTTCAGGGTCAGAGTCTAGTTCAAACAGTCCTTCAATATCTGTAGGAAGAATTTCTCTAAGGACTAATCTTTCTGTCTCAGCAAATATTTTCATTGGGCAGTTAAAAATATTAATGAGCTGCTAACCAATTGTCAGCATGGTTCATTTCTACATCTAATGGGACGCTAAGTTTTAAAGCATGTTCCATTTTGTCTTTCACAATTTGTTGCACTTGTTCCAATTCAGAAAGGTGTACATCAAAAACTAACTCATCATGCACTTGCAATAGCATTTTAGATTTTAATTGCTTTTCTTCAAAAACAGTAAAAATGTTAATCATTGCCATTTTAATAATGTCGGCAGCAGAGCCTTGTATAGGAGCATTTATAGCGTTTCTTTCTGCGTGTCCGCGTACTACAGGATTGTTAGAATTAATATCCGGTAACATTCTTCTGCGTCTCATGATGGTTTCTACATAGCCTTTTTCTTTGGCAAAAGCAATGCTGTTATCCATGTAGTTTTTAATGTTAGGATATTGCTCAAAATAAGTATCTATAATTTCTTTGGCTTCTGTTCTAGAAATGTTGAGGTTTTGAGCTAACCCGAAAGCAGAAACACCATAGATAATTCCGAAATTTACTGCTTTTGCCTTGCCTCTCATGTTTCTGTCCACTTCTTCTAACGCTACATTAAATACTTTTGCCGCAGTAGCAGTATGGATGTCTTTACCTTCGTTAAAAGCTTTTAGCATGTTTTCATCTTTGCTTAATGCAGCAATAATCCTCAATTCTATTTGCGAATAATCGGCAGCTAAAAGTGTATAGTCCTTATCTCTTGGCACAAACGCTTTTCTTATTTCTCTGCCTCGAGCATCTCTTATAGGAATATTTTGCAAATTCGGGTTGTTAGAACTCAACCTTCCTGTTGCGGCTACTGTTTGCATATAGCTAGTATGTAGTCTGTTGGTTTTTGGATTTACCAAATCGGGCAGGGTATCTACATAGGTAGATTTTAGTTTTTTGAGTGTTCTGTAATCTAGAATTTTAGGAACAATCTCGTGTTCGTAGATAAGTTTAGACAACACATCCTCGTTGGTTTGGTACTGACCTGTTTTTGTTTTTTTCGGTTTATCAACTATTTTGAGTTTTTCAAAAAGAATTTCTCCTAATTGTTTTGGAGAGTCTATGTTAAATTGAGCTCCAGATAAATCCAAAATTTCTTTTTCTAAGGTAATAATTAACTCTTTTAGTTCTTCAGACATTTTTTTGAGGGTAGGAACATCTAAATTGATACCTTCTTGTTCCATATCGGCTAGTACGGCTACTAAAGGAGCCTCAATGTCATTAAAAACTTTTTGCTGATCTTCATCCATCATTTCCCACAAACGGTGTTTTAATTGGAGGGTAATATCAGCATCTTCGCAAGCGTAATCTACTATTTCTTCGGGAGCAATATCACGCATGCTTTGTTGGTTTTTACCTTTTTTGCCAATAAGTGTTTCTATAGAAACAGGTTTGTATCCTAAATAAGCTTCGGAAAGTAAATCCATTCCGTGTCGCATATCCGGTTGAATGAGGTAATGAGCTATCATGGTATCGAAAATTTTTCCTTTAACCGCAATACCGTAATTGCTCAATACATTGATATCGTATTTAATGTTATGTCCGATTTTTTCTGTTGTAGGGTTTTCGAATAAAGTTTTAAACTCTTCTACAATTTGCTGGGCTTCTTCCTGATTGGCAGGAAAAGAAACATAATATGCTTGTTGAGGTTCATAAGCAAATGCGATACCAACCAATTCGGCTGCTAAAGCATTGATACTAGTAGTTTCGGTATCAAAACAAAACGATTTTTGTTGAGCCAGTTTTTTGATTAAATCAGCTCTTTTGGCAGGAGTATTTACAAAATGATATTCATGTTTGCTGTTACTAATGTCTTTTTGTTCAATGTTAGTAGGTTCGTCATCAGCTTTTTCTTCATTACTGTTGGCAGCATCAGCAAATAAATCCATTTGACCATTTCCTTGTACATTTTTGGCTGCTGCCTGAATTTGAATTTCTTTGCCTAAAATTCTTTTAGCCAAGTTTCTGAATTCTAATTCAGCAAAGAGGTTAGTGATTTTTTCTTCATCAGGACTTTCTAATTTTAAATCTTCAAAATCATATTCTAAAGGCACATCAACTATAATGGTAGCTAATCTTTTAGAAAGTAAGCCTTGTTCGGCAAAGTTGATTACATTTTCTTTTTGTTTGCCTTTTAAATCTTCAGCATTGGCAATTAGGTTTTCTACGCTGCCATATTCGGAAATAAGTTTTTTGGCGGTTTTTTCGCCAATTCCGGGAATTCCGGGAATGTTGTCTACAGCATCGCCCCAAAGTCCTAAAATGTCTATGACTTGCAAAGGATCTTCAACTTCAAATTTTTCACAAACTTCTTTAATTCCTAATATTTCAGCGGGTTTACCATAAGCAGCAGGTTTATAGATAAATGATTTCTCGGTAACTAATTGACCAAAATCTTTGTCGGGGGTCATCATATAAGTGGTAAAGCCTTTTTTTTCTGCTTCTTTAGCAATGGTTCCAATTACATCATCGGCTTCAAATCCATCTTTTAACAGTATAGGAATTTTAAAAGCTTCAATAATTTGTTTGATATAAGGTAGCGCAATTCTAATATCTTCGGGCATTTCGTGTCTTCCTGCTTTATAATCGGAAAATTCTAATTCTCTGTTGGTAGTGGTTGGTGCATCAAAAACTACAGCAATGTGTGTTGGTTTTTGTTTTTCCAATACTTCTAATAAGGTATTGGTAAAACCCAACATGGCAGAAGTGTTTAGTCCTTTAGAATTGTATCGTTGGTTATTGCCAAAAGCGAAGTAAGCTCTGTAAATTAGTGCAAAAGCATCGAGTAGGAATAGTTTTTTTTGTTCTGTCATGAGTTTTTGCTGTAAAGATAAAAAAAACACCTTAATTTTTGGTCAAGGTGTTTTCTATATTTTTATAGTTTAAGAAATTAAGGAAATTATTTTTTCTTCCCCTTTTTATCTTTTGTGTCTTTTTTGTTTAAAACAAAATTTAGTGGGAGGTTGTATGAAACCCTTACTGTTTTACCTTTTTGCTTCCCCGGTTTCCATTTAGGAAATGATTCTACCACACGAACGGCTTCTTCATCTAATAAAGGA
>CAMPHX010000245.1 GCA_946886085.1 uncultured Flavobacteriales bacterium
TGAATTAACTGAAAAATATTATGATATAATAAATCAGAGATTAAACGTATTAATTAACGAACTTTTTTAATATAGCAGTTAACGTAACTTTATGCTAAAAATCGTTGCCGATTCGAAGTGCGGCTATGATTTTTAGCACGTGTTATATAGGTGTTTAATTTATGCCATTAATACAATTAACATCCTTCTGCTTGTGCGAGTTTAGCGAAGCGTAACTCGTTCCATAGCAAAACTTACAAAATACAGTACTTCTTTGTTATGAAACTTATAATTTCTACTCACAAGTCAAATTTATACTTTTTTTAATACTACGGAGTTATACTTCGTTAAACTCGCGGGAGTGGGGGTATACATTATACATCTTGTTGTCCCTAGTCTTCTGTAATAAAATTTATTGTATCTGCAGATGTAATTCCTTTGTCCGATGACAGTGTAAATTCAAATTTAGGATTGAAATCATCAACAGATTTTCCTGTTAAAGTAAAATGATCTTCATTCCAGACTATATCTGTAAAATCAATCAAATCAGAAACTTTCAATGAGGTATATTTCGGGTTGTTATTTAAACTTCGGGTGTCACCAGGCTTTTCCTCTAAAATTATTGACTGGATTTTCGCTAATATTTTAATTAATTCATCTCTCATAAAAGATTCAGCATTGAAAGAGTTAGTTAATATTGATGAAATAAAGTCTATTATTGATTGATAACGTGCTATTATCATACTTGGATTTTCGGATTCTAAAATCTCCAATTCTTGGTCAAATAGCGATATTTTTTCTTTATCATCATTTGGACTAACTGGTTGCGATGAATAATATGTTTCTAATGTTCCTGTAGGAATAATGAAAAATCCAACCTTTTTTAATATTTCTATAGCCTTGTTTGTTGACGCTTTAAGATGGTCAATTTTTGGGTTACTTTTAGCATTATTAATAATTGATTTTAATGCATCAGGATATTTATTGAATAATTCAAGTGTCAAGCTTTTAGAATTATCTGATTTCTTTTTTATTCTTGTTAGGTGTGGAAATATTACTTTATCAGTGTCTCTTGATTCTATATCTGTATTGGGAATTGATATTAAAGTGTCGGTTAATTCTCCAAGAACATTTCTAATATTAGTAGATATATAATCACCAATATTAGTTGCTAATCCAGATATTTCAGTTTTCATTACCTCATTATCATCATACTTATCAAGTAGCTTACTTTCGATTAAACAATCCAAGTCACCTATAAAATATGCAGTTTTATTAATGGCTTTACACAGCAAATGCAAAGTAGAGAAATCATCTTTGCCTCCAGTTTCAACCCAGCTATAATCATACCTACTCAAGTCGATACCTGCTTTGTTTAAAACAGTTTTAAAAATTGCTTTATCTCTAAAGCCTTCACAAAAGACTGCCGCTTTTGAATGTACTAATAACCACTTTTCGGTGTCAAGTCGCAATAAACTTTTATTCAGATGTTTTTTTTGACCTTCTGAAATACTCTCAAAATCAGGTTGAGTACCTTCGCTTTTTTGAGGGTCAGAGAAAAATGTAGCTTGCTGTAATTCTTTAATAGATTCAGGAGAAAAGAAAATTGGTGAATGTGTCGCTATCCAAAACTCACAACCTTTAGTTTCTGTAAGACTTATCATTTCATTTTTAAGGAACCTTTGAGCTTCAGGGTGTAATGACAATTCTGGTTCATCAATGAAGAATTTTGTTGACAAATCAGAATGAATTAAAGTTAGTAGAATTAGTAACTCTCTCAATCCAGAACTTTCACCTTCTAAGCCATATCTTGGAATTGAAACTTCTTCATATGAATCACTATCAAGACCTGAGGTGATTTTAAAATTCTCTGTCCTCTCGACTATTTCTACAGAAAAATTCCGCCCTAATTTTCTTGAAAGAATAGCAAATACAGTATATCTTAATTTAGATTTTTCGCGTAAAAGTGCCATTGCAATTTGCTCAGGGTTGGTCTTACTGTGTCTTTTAAACTGAGTAATGTATGTTTTTACGGAGCCTTCATTGAATTGATTGTTTTTAACAAGTGGACGTTGTTTTGGGATAAAAAAACCTCCATTAGCAGCACATATTTTGTCTAAAGCTCTTGTTTTTCCAGTACCGTTAGGTCCTACTAAATAATGTAATTTTTCAATCATCTATTAATTTCTTCTGTATCTGGATTAGGTACAACTTATATTTTTTCTGTAAATGTATAAAATAAATTAGAAATTACAAATGCAGGCCGCATTCGGTTTTGGGGTTGTTGTTCCACCTGCCGTTTCTGTCTTCACCTGGTACGGTACAGTGTTCGCACCCTATAGAAAAATACCCTTTAGAAATTAAGGGGTGAAAAGGCAAATGATGCTCTCTAATGTAATTGTCTCTATCCTCACGAGAAACATCTAACAAGGGATAAAATTTAAGAATACCACCACGCTCTTCAAAAATATCTAAGCTTGCTCTGTGGTCGCTCTGCCATGCCATTAATCCGGAAACCCAAACGGTATGGTTTTCTTTTAAGGCTTCTAAGGGTTCTACTTTGTTAATGGAGCAGCATAAATCAGGGTCTTTTTTCCAGGTTTGGTCTTTGGTGGTAAAATCATGTTTCCACTTTTCGGCACCAACACTCGTTACTTTTAAGTTATACAATTGCGTAAGGTAATCTTTATAAATAATGGTGTCTTTAAAATGGTAACCTGTATCTATAAATAATACTTCCTGAGATGGATGGATGTCTGAAAAAAGTTTGAGTAGTAGGGCAGAAGTACCCGCAAAAGAGGAGGTAAGCATTATTTCTACTTCTTCAAAGTCTTTATACAACTCGCTAACCCGTTGTTCGGGAGTTAATGTTCTGTATTTTTGGTTTAATTCGGCTATGCTTGTTGGGCTAAAAGTTCGTTTACTGTTTTCTACACTCATATAGTCGCTATTAAAATAATAGATGCAAAACTATAAAAACTAAATAGCAATTAAACTGATGATAGTCATAATTTAGGGGATAAGTTTATAAGTTTATGAGGTTGACAAGCATTACCAATTAAAAATATACTTGCTTATTTGAAACAGACAGGTAAGGATAATTAATGCCAGTACAAACATTCTGAAAAAGTGTTGAGGCGTTTTTTTGAGAATTAACTTTCCTACATAACTTCCTAAAAAGCTAATGCCTATTAATATAGGAATGGTAACTAAAAATTCTTTAACGATGTATCCGTTTAAAAAATAAACAACGGTTCGGCTGGCATCAACACCCAAATCTATTAAGGCAGAAGTAGCTATAAAAATATCTTTTTCTAAGCTAAAAGCGGTTAGAGTTAAACCTCTAATGGCACCTCCTGTTCCAATTAATCCTGCCAGAAAGCCGGAAGCCACACCACCTAAATAAAGGTTCTTGTTGCTTTTTTCAATTTTTTTGTTGGCATAAATAATTAAGTAAATGGCAAGCAAAATAAGTATAAAGCTCATGAGTAGCTCTAATTCTTTTTGAGGAACAAAATTGCTGAGTAATGCTCCTATTATCACAAAGATTATTGCAGGAATACCTAATCTAATAGCTACATTTTTATCTAAGCCTTTTC
>CAMPHX010000246.1 GCA_946886085.1 uncultured Flavobacteriales bacterium
GGCTTATAATTTTTAGGATTATTAGTAAATGAATAAGCAATTCCGCCTTTGTATGTTTTTCTAGTATCAAACTCTGTATCTATATCTCTAAATTGATATTCGGAATAACCATAATTAAGCGATATATTGGAAATATCATAAAAACGATTTTTCTCTTTACCTTTTGCCGGCAATTTACGCACATTAGTAAAGTTAATGCTCTTCCTACTTGTAACAGTTTGTGTCCTTTCCGCCAAAGAATCACTTTCTTCTTGGCTAAAAAGGTCGCTGTTTAATTGGTCATTTAATTCAATATCGGGGTCTAATGGGTTGTATTTTGGTGTAATAATTTCTTTAGAGTTACTATAATATACTGGCAAACTTATCCCAATTTTTTCAGGAATAAATTTCCCCATCTCTACGCTAGTAGAAATATCGTAAGATTTAATGGTTTCTATTTGTCTTTCATTTAACTTTTGATCAACACTACCAAAACCGGGTGTACTATAAGCTCCAGCTAAGGTCATTGTTCCTAAATCTGCCAACTGAGCAGTTAAACGACCTCTTGTTGCCCAACCGCCTTCATTATCAAACTCTGTCATTCTTAATTCATTTACCCACACCTCTGCACATTTAGCCAAGCCATCATCATCTACTGCAGTAGAATTAGATTGCTTACTATTTCTAATCCCTATCATAAACACTTTAACATTGGCCAGATTCGGATTACCTTTAATCCTCATTTTATTATTTCCATCTTCTTGCTCATAAGGTCTTATAATAAGCACTCCTGAATTTGGATCTCCCAACAAACTATTTCTCAACATTTTCATATCAGTTAGTAATGAAAATTTCAAATCAATTTCATTTTCATCAGGCCAAACAATCTCTCTATCACTTTCGTTTGAAGTGTTTTCAGTGTCATATCTTCCCGGAGGAGTAACTTTTAAAGGTACTTCATATTCATAATAATTATCATTAAAGTCTGTTCCCATGCGGATAAACACAGATAAATCACCATCATTCAAAGGAATGGTTGGATTACTTTCCTGAGCATGAACAAACATTTTCAATCTTTTGTATCTTCTTAAATCTTGATCCATCACCTTAAAAGCTGCTCTGGCATCTCCATCTTTTAAGTTACATACATTTAAGGATAATGATTGCTCATTTAACTGACGCAAGGTTGCTCCTGTTGATGGATTTGGATTTAATTCTCTATCAATTCCTGGTGGAATAATGTAGTTTACAGGGGTTTTCTCACTATTTTCTTCCACATTTACTGCTCCTACAATAAAAGTTGTCTCATCATCATCATTTCCTATATAATCTCCAGGATTTAATAAGGTTTTAGTGTATTGTCTCCACTCCCCTCTTATTAAGTCTAATCGAGCAAAACGCAACACCACTTTCTCATTAAACCCTTTCATAAACATACGCATAAAACGAATAGATTTAAAATCTCTTAAGTTACCAACCACTTTATCCGGTTCTCTAATTGGAATTTTAAATTGGTACCAACGAACGGTTCTACTGCTTCCATCTTTTGTAGTAACATTAGCTTCTAATACATCCGTAATGTAGTTATTCCCAATGTTTGATGGATTTACTTCTGTAGGGTTTAAGTTAATTTCATACTGAAAATAATCTTCTCTAAAATCTAAGTTGTTATTCTGGTTGATATCTTCAATATCTGGTCTGGTAGATCCTGATGTGGAATAACTTTCGGTATATTGAGCTGCGGTAGGAGAATTCCCTTGCATTCCGTTATAATTTTTATACCTGTCTATTATTGACAACTGAGCTTGATCATAATCTGTACCTCTATAATGATGGTAATTATCTGCCGAAGCATCTGCTCCCCAAGTTGTTCCAAAAAAAACTAACTCATCAGCATCGTTTAATCCATCTAACCCAATATCCTGAAAAATTCTTGCATTATCATTATTATCAAATGCATTTACTAACACTTGTACTTTTGGTACGCGCCCCCAAATAGTGGTGTCAATTAATTCAATATTAGCTCCTGTATTATAATCAATAGCAGAAGTTGGCAATCCATTCTCAAAAGATTTTCTACCATCACGCAAAATATCTTCCGAAATATTACCTAAGTTAAAATATAATTTACCCCCTGAATGGTTGGGGTTCCCATCTTCATCATGGAAAGGATCCATAACCCAAAACTGAATAAATTCTACGTTCGAAGATTCAAAATCTGTAGTATTAACCTGTCTCATAATTCCTCCCCAACTAGTTGTTGGGTTGGGTAAAATATTATTAGTTGCTTGCGGATTATAATTATACTGACCTCTTTCTTCCGGATAAAAAGCGACATCAAAAACAGGTAAGTTGGTCACAACACCATTATCAGGGCTCTTAAATGGAAAAACCTCTGTTTCTAATACTTCTCTCATGTAATGATTCGATTGCATTACCGGGTCGTTTTGAATATGGGTAGGAGTTTCAGAGTTATTTCTCCAAAAAAGCGGATCGATAACATACCAAGCTGTTTTAGCGGCATTATATCTAAAATTTAATGAATCTGACAAAGGCAATTCTCCTTCAGGAAAAAGAGCCGGTTGCCCTTGAGGGGTACTTGCCAATGTCCACATTTGGAAACTTTTCATATCAATTCTTGATTGGCTACCTTCAAAATCATCCAAATAAGCTGTGCCATCTTTTCCAATAGCTCCAGGGTTTCCGGGAATAAGATGAGCAAACTCACCTTCAAAAGTAATGCTCGATTTTTCTTTTGTACTATAAAGTGGAAGTTTGTCTAAAGCTCTTGTTATAAAAGGCGTTTCTTTGGTATAATTCACATCTAACCCCCAAATGGTATTGTTAATAGGTTCTTCACCAATGTTTACTTTTCTAGTTAATGGTCTTTCCGAAAGCCTAATAATGGTACCTCCGATATTAAAATCATCATTAATTTTATAATCGAAACGAGAACCCATTAATGTTTTTGTTCTAATATTAAAAAGCGATTGACTTTCTAATGAGATTTTAATTGGAGTTCCCGATTGTAAAATTCCTTCATCAATAATTTTTACCCTACCCAAATTATAATCAACGGTATATTGCACATTCTCTACCAAAGTAGCTCCTCCGGCAGTTACCACTACCGAACCTTGAGGAACATTCATCGCATTTAAAGAGATATCTGAACTTACAGAAGAAGAATATTGTCCTCTAATTTTATACCTGTTTTTAACAGCATCCTGCTTAGCAAGCATTTGAGTTGTTGAATAAAGCGTATCAAAAGCAAATTTTGCTCCTAATTGAGGATTACTAAACTTACTCCTAATATGTGAACCAAAAGGTTCTAAAACAGGAAAATAAACCCTACCCGTACGAGAGTTAACGGTAACTCCTTCAATAAAATCAAAAACTCCATCAGGAGATGCTTGGTTAATATTATTTAGCTTGTCTAAATTTAAAACCTGTACTAAAGGAATTCCGTTAGGTTCACCCTCCGGTAAAAATGGTATTTCTACTCCCGTTGCAGGATTTAAGTAGAATACATTAAAGAAAAAATGTTCCTGAGAAATATTAAATGCTCCCAAAGAATAAACATTTTTCATCATCAAATC
>CAMPHX010000247.1 GCA_946886085.1 uncultured Flavobacteriales bacterium
GAGTTAAGTGACTTTAAATTCGATACAGATATTTATGCTAACATTTTTTTAAACGAAAAAATACTCTCTTTAGCTTCAGGATTAGAATATCTTTCTAACAGAAAAAATCCACCACAACTTCACCTCGATTTAAGACAATGGATATATGATGAAACTCTACTTACTAGTAATGATTTTTTTTTAATTTATGCTAAAGAAATAGTGAACTTAATTAATAAGTATAATTACCAACAACACACTTATGTTAATTCCGGAGACATTAATTTACTGAATATTATACACCAATTAGATGCTACTTTAAAATTGACCATTGAGTCAAATAATATAACTTGGGCAACACAAGTAGCACGAAACAATAATTTATATGGTATCGTTGCAGATAATAAATTAGTTTCTAAAAAAGATGTGGATTATGCTCACTCTAAAAATGTTAAAGTAATACTGTTTAATATGAGGTCTCAGTTTAGCATCAATAACGCTGTAAAAAAAAACCCTGACTATATCATTACAGATAACATTCCTATTCTACAGCAAATCATTTATAAATAATATCAACCGGTTATCAGACTATACTTCTCTAGGTCGCTTATGCTTCCATCTTTTATGTGACCATAACCAAAATTCAGGTTGAGCAACAATGTCTTTTTCTAATCTTTTGGTGTGCATTTCAGAAATTTCTCCTTTGGCTGTTTCTTTTGGATTTTCGCAAAGCATTTCAGCTCTCATTTCGTAATAACCTCTTTTGTATTGCTGCACACAAACATAAACTATGGGGTAATTTAATTTTTTAGCAATCAATTCTGTTCCCCAAAATATAGGGGTATCCTGATTTAAAAAAGTGGTCCAATACGCATTTTTAGGCGATGGTGTTTGGTCGGCAATAAAAGTTGTTGCACTAAGCTCATTATTATCTTTTAAAGAAAGCATTTTACGTAAGGCTTCCTGCATGGCAATTATTTTTATTCCAAACCTCGTTCGCTTGTTATTAATAAGTTTATTAAAATATGAGTTAGACAAAGGTTTGTACAACACATATAATTGATAATTGGTTCTGGAAGCCATTTCTGCTCCACCCAACTCAAAATTGCCGTAATGTCCCATCACAAAAATTATTTTTTTGTTTTGAGTACTTAATTGATTTAATAACTGTAGACTGCTATCGTTAAACTTACACCTTTTTAATGCTTGTTCTCTACTAATGGTAATGCTTTTAATCATCTCAACAATCCAATCGCAAAAAAAGCGGTAAAACTTTTTATTAATGTCCTGTATCTCTACATCGGTTTTCTCCGGAAAAGCATTTTTAAGGTTCTTTTTTACTACTTTTTTTCTGTAACCTACCACATTAAACACCAAAAAGCATAAAAAATCTGAAACAACATATAATATTGGAAAAGGAAGTATCGAAATTAGATAAATGAAAGGCAGTATTAAATAAAAAACCAATCCTTGCATAATATTTTTGAGCTTAAAAATCGTTAAGTACTTTCAAGCAAAACTAAATGAATATTTTTGTATAAAAAACATTTCGGTGCAAACATCTAAAAAAATATTTCTTATTGGCTTTATGGGTAGCGGAAAAACTACCATAGGTAAAAAACTTGCCAATAAACTAAATATTCCTTTTTTTGATATTGATGAAGAAGTGGTAAATGATGATGGTAAAGATATTCCTGCAATTTTTGAAAGTAATGGTGAAAACTATTTTAGACAAAAAGAACACGAAAAGTTAACTCAACTCATTAATAAAAATGAAGCGTTTGTTATATCTACCGGTGGAGGAACACCATGTTTTAACAACAACATGGAATTAATGAATGCCAATGGAACAACTTTCTATTTAAAATATACTCCCGAATTTTTAGTGAGCCGGCTAAAAAATGGTATTCATAAAAGACCATTATTACAAAATATAAATCTCTCAGAATTAAATTCTTTTATCACTTCATTGTTAGCAGAAAGAGATTTTTATTATAGCCAAAGCCAGTTTACTATTGAGAAAATAAATCTAAAGCCTGATGATTTTTTAACATTTTTTAAAACAGACCTTTAACATTCTTTAACAGCACAACACTAATAGATAGGTACTTACAGTAGTTTATATGGGGAACTTTGTACAAGAGAAATCATAAAATATAACTACTATGAACACATCTATTAAAACAGCATTATTTGCAACATCTTTTGCATTAATTGGAGGTTTTTCTGCTATCGGTATTTACAAACTGACAGAAAAACCTGAAAAAGTTTACATTAAAACCATTGCTGATGATGAAGAAAATACTTCTTCCACATTAGTGAGTAATTATGATTTATCGGGAACTGTCAATAGTTTTGAATTTGCTGCCGAAAAATCGCTTAATGCAGTGGTGCATGTAAAAACAGCTTCAACTGTAAACTATCAAATGAACCCTTTATATCACTTTTTTTATGGAAATCAAGCACCTCCGCAAGAACAAATTAGAGGAGCCGGTTCGGGAGTTATTATTTCTGATGATGGATACATTGTAACCAATAACCATGTTATTCATAATGCGGATGATATTCAAATTACATTAAATAATAAAAAAACTTATCCTGCGGAAATTATAGGGACAGACCCTTCAACAGATTTAGCGTTATTAAAAATTGATGCTGAAAAGCTTCCTTATATCAATTTTGGCAACTCTAATCAACTTAAAGTTGGTGAGTGGGTATTGGCTGTCGGAAATCCTTTTAACCTAACTTCTACCGTTACTGCCGGAATTGTAAGTGCCAAAGGAAGAGATATCAACATACTAAAAAGCGACCCCTTTTCAGGGAGCTCCGCTATTGAAGCTTTTATTCAAACAGATGCAGCTGTAAACCCTGGAAATAGTGGTGGTGCATTGGTGAATATTAATGGCGATTTAGTTGGAATTAATGCCGCAATAAAATCAAATACAGGTTCTTTTGCAGGGTATTCTTTTGCTATCCCTGCCAACATTGCCAGAAAAGTAGTTGAAGACTTAAAAGAATTTGGTAACGTGCAACGAGCTTTTATAGGGGTTAATATTAGGAGCATAGATGAAGAGTTGGCTAAAGAAGAAAATTTAACTGACTTAAACGGTGTATATATTACTGATATTACTAAAAATGGTTCTGCTGAAAGTGCAGGAATAGAAGCAGGTGATGTAATTAAAAAGATAAATAACAAAAAAATTGATGATGTTCCGGGACTTCAAGAACAGTTGAGCCAGTTTAGACCGGGAGATAATATTATAGTAACTGTAGAACGAGATGGTGACTTAAAAGAGTTTCCTGTTAAGCTTAAAAATTTTGATGGTACAGAAAAATTCATCACCAAAGAAGCTACTTCTATCTTTAAAAGTTTAGGGGCTAAATTTGAAAATGCCGACAAAGAAACCCTAAAAAAACTTAAACTGAAAAATGGTGTAATAGTAAAAGAACTATTTAATGGTAAATTAAGAAGTGTTGGCGTTCGACAAGGTTATGTTATCACCAAAATAAATCAAACACCGGTAAATTCTGTTGATGAATTGGTTACTATTTTAAATACCAATAAAAACAATGGTGTACTTATGGAAGGAAT
>CAMPHX010000248.1 GCA_946886085.1 uncultured Flavobacteriales bacterium
TTATAGAGAAGTTCCATCTGACCGATAAAAAAACACTAAATATTTACAGATGAAAAACTACTTATCCTTAGTAAAATTTTCGCACACCATTTTTGCATTGCCCTTTGCTTTAATTGGCTTTTTTATTGCCATTGGTTTGCACGGACACGATTTTAAATGGACAACTTTTATCTATGTAATTCTGTGTATGGTTTTTGCCCGTAGTGCTGCTATGGCTTTCAACCGCTATGTTGACCGAAAAATTGACAAAGCCAACAAACGTACTGCCAATGTGCGAGAAATCCCAAATGGAACAATAAAACCTACCTCAGCTTTGGTTTTTGTAATTATAAATTGTGTATTGTTTGTTGCTACCACCTACTTTATAAACCCTTTATGTTTTCACCTCTCTCCTATTGCATTGTTGGTTATTTTAGGCTATAGCTACACTAAAAGATTTACAGCTTTATGTCATTTAGTATTAGGCATAGGTTTAGGCTTAGCTCCTATTGGTGCTTATTTGTCCGTTACAGGAGTTTTTGATTGGCTTCCTTTATATTTCTCTTTTGCTGTATTATTTTGGGTGAGTGGTTTCGATATTATTTATGCCTTACAAGATGAAAATTT
Source organism: uncultured Flavobacteriales bacterium (assembly GCA_946886085.1). The sequence continues at coordinate 607 of CAMPHX010000248.1, forward strand.
TGACAAACAACAACAATTACATTCCATTCCGGTATGGATGGGTAGAAAAAATGCGTTACATTTTTCATCATTTTTACATTTTGTTGCTGCTTTTTTTGTGATTTGGGCAGGAATTCAGTCAGATTTTAATTGGTTATACTGGATAGGAGCTGCTGTTTTTATCGGATTATTAATTTACCAGCATTTAATTGTTTCCCCAACAAACCTAAGCAAAGTAAATTTAGCTTTTTTTACTACAAATGGAATAGCCAGCGTTGTATTTGCTGTTTTTGTAATTGGAGATATCTTCCTAAAGTGGTAAAAATCAGTCACTAATTTAATTAAAAAAAATAGGATTAATATTTCTTCTATAACAAATGGATTATTACATTTGCAGCTCCCATTTGGAGAGATGGGTGAGTGGCTGAAACCACATGTTTGCTAAACATGCGTGCGAGAAATCGTACCGGGGGTTCGAATCCCCCTCTCTCCGCCAAGAATATAGATCCTGTCTGACAATAGTCTGACAGGATTTTTATTTTAGTTACGTTTACTTGAATAAATACTGAAAAAATTCAATATTGAGTTCGGCTTTTTTGATTTTATAATCAAAGCTATCCTTAATTTTGCTAACTCAATTATGGAAAACGAAATTAGAATAAACAAATACCTCAGCGAAATGGGTTATTGCTCTAGAAGGGCTGCCGATAAACTTATTGAGCAAAGAAGAGTAACTATTAACGGAAAAATTCCTGAAATGGGAACAAAAGTTACTCCCGATGATATAGTAATGGTTGATGGGAAACCTATAAAAAATACCAACGAAAGCTTTGACTATATTGCATTTAACAAACCTATTGGCATTGTTTGTACCACAGATACTCGCGTTGAAAAAGATAATATCATAGACTACATCAATTATCCAAAAAGAATTTTCCCTATTGGTAGATTAGATAAGCCTAGCGAAGGATTGATTTTACTTACCAGCGATGGTGACATTGTAAATAAAATCCTACGCTCCGGAAATAACCACGAAAAAGAATACATCGTTACAGTAAATAGACCTATAACTACTGATTTTATTCAAAAAATGAGCAATGGTATTCCTATTTTAGATACTGTTACTAAAAAATGTAAGGTAAAAGCTATTGACAAGTTTAGTTTCAACATTATTCTTACTCAAGGGTTAAACCGACAAATAAGAAGAATGTGTGAATATTTAGGTTATGAAGTAAGAAAGCTAAGACGTATCAGAATTATGAATATACATCTGGATATGCCAGTTGGAAAATGGCGAAAACTTACTGCTGAAGAAATGAACCAATTGAATAAACTTGTCGCGGATTCACCAAAAACTCCTCGTTATACGAAATAAGAAATTCAAGAACTTCTTTTACTTCGCAATTAAATTATTCATTGCTCTCAACATCGATTCATTAGAATTATTTATTCCTCTTACCATATTCAGTAAAGACGGAATATCTGTTTCCGGCTCTTTACTTTCTTTAATAAGTTCATAAATCATAGCAACTTCATTCTGATAATAACCAGACTGAATCTGATTGAGTTGTTCAATATCGGCATAAGAAGAAACGCTAAAATGTTCTGTGAACGCCATTAATTCATTATAAAACTGCTGTTGGTTTTTTTTGACTTTTTTATACAAACTGAAAAATTGATCTACAGCTGCTTTATTCAAATCATCTAAATTATGTTTAATATCTTTTAAATCTTTTGAAGACAAGGTTGCATTTCTATAACTTGCTACCAACTGATTTATTCGGTTAGCCTCCTCTTCAGAAAGCTCATTTTGCTGCAACTCTACATAAAACCTCACAATTTCAGTTTCATATTGTTTTAAATTAAAGTACACCTCATCAACTGATTTATTTTGTTTAATTAGTTGTAAAAACTGCTGATTCAAAGCTATCGCTTTTTGAATAAAAACCACACACTCTTGTTCTAAAGCAGCAATACCAGCATGGGTTTCCTTAGAGCTTGCCAACTCAAGCTTTTTAGCCATTTTCTTCTCTTTAGGACTAATTACTTTATCTAACAACTGGGCAAATTGCTTTAAAAAAGGTAACAATAAAATAATTCCCACTAAATTCATCATACTATGAAAAACAACCAATGCAAATAAATCTTCCCGTATTGTAAAAACATCTTTTATAACGTAACTATATCCTTTAATAAAGGATAATGCCAATATCGTATTAAACACATTAAAAAAGACTTGCGACCACCCGACTTTTTTCTTAATCGAATTCGCATTTATAGTTCCTATAATAGCTGTAATGGTTGTCCCTAAATCGCTACCTATTACCAAATAAAAACCCTGATTCAATGTAATTACTCCTGCCGCCAACGAGGACAAAAAAATCATCATAGCTGCAGAACTAGATTGAATACTTGCTGACAGCAATACTCCAAAAGCAACAAATAACAATGGGTGTTTGTCTACTATAAATGAAAAATCAATGTGTTCAGCAAATTCAGCAAAACCATTTTTCATGTAGTTTAGTCCTAAAAAAATAAAACTAAAGCCCATTAACAACTTACTTAAATTAGAAAGTTTTTCTGATTTTAAAAAAATTATTCCCAATCCACCAATGGCTATAAACGGAAGAATAACAGCTCCTAAATCTAACTTAAACCCCAACCAAGAGACAATCCATCCCGTCATAGTCGTTCCTAAATTGGCTCCTAAAATAATGCCTATACCATTTTTTAAACCAATAATGCCTGCTCCGGCAAAAGACATTACTAACAATCCAACCATTGAGCTACTTTGTAAAGCCCCTGTAATTAAAGTACCTGAAAAAACTGCTTTAACAGAGTTGTTAGTATGCTTTCTTAGAAATTTTTTAAACGTTCTTCCTGCAAGATTTTTCAACGACTCTTCCATCATAAACATACCAAAGAGAAACAGCCCTAATCCTGCTAAAACTTCCCATATTTGTATGTCTTGATATTCCA
>CAMPHX010000249.1 GCA_946886085.1 uncultured Flavobacteriales bacterium
TTTACGATCTGGCATCAGGCAAGTCAGCCTAACTTTATCTCTTTTGTAAATACATCTTTTACGATATCAGGTAACGCATCATTCTTAATTACCTTACAAGTAGCTACTAACAATAAGTCTTTCCTGTCAGCATTTACAATAGCTTCAAATTCATTTCCTTCTACTGAGTAGTAAACTTTAGCATGTTTCGAGTTTAATCTTTCTACCTTATTAATTTCAGCACCTTTAAAAACATTAGGATAACTTTCAATAATTACTTTGTCTTCTTGTTTCAACTCATCTACATCTTTAATTTGAGTTGCATGTTGAGCAAACAAGTTAGCACTATTTAAAATAATTGCTGCTAAAATTATTGGTAGGTATATTTTTTTTAATCGCATAATTTAACTGTTTTATTGGTTAATAATTCGTTCTTACGCCTCAAAAGTTAATCAAATTATTTTAAAAAACCAAATTAAATGCTTGCCAATGCTTTTTCATAATCAGGTTCTATCACAATATCTTCTACTTGTTCAGTGTAAACTACCTTTCCGGTTTCATCTAACACCACAATACATCTTGAGTGTAACCCTGTTAAAGGTCCTTCTAACATTTCCAGTCCGTAATCTTTACCAAACTGTCCTGTTTTAAAATCCGATAACATCACCACATTTTCTATGCCCTCTGCCCCACAAAATCTTTTTTGAGCAAAAGGTAAATCTCTGGAAATACACAATACTTTTGTGTTTTCTAAGTCTGTTGCTTTTTTATTGAAATTTCTTACTGATGCAGCACAAATACCTGTATCTATACTAGGGAAAATGTTTAAGATTAATTTACTTCCTTTAAAGTCGTTTAATGTCTTAGTACTTAAATCGGTTGCTACTAACCGGAAATCTTTTGCTTGCGAACCAACAGATGGAAGTGTTCCACTGGTGTTTATTTCGTCTCCTTTAAATTTTATCTTTGCCATGTTGTTTTTAAGTTTTGGTTTCTGCTAAATTAATGGTTTAAAATATCTTTCTTTTAAAAGGCAATCATTTTATTCTTAAAAAAACCTAACACCATTCTCATTTTTGGAATTAGCCTTAATTAATAGTAACTTTGCCTGAAACCAAACAAAAAAGATGATTCTCAATTTAATTATCACTTTTCTTTTATCATATTTCTATCGCTGACTTTTCTTGATGTACTTTATTTAAATTAATTCTAAAAATTAATAATCAAGACAAACAATGGAAATTTTACTTATAACACCACAAACAGGAAAACACTCAATTTTTAATGACAATAAAATTGTCAACTTTTTATACGAACATTTAGATCAATATGGAGATGCCAAAGAGGCTATTCAAAAATGTATTGACTATGTGTTTACACCTAACAAAGGCGGCTTAATTTTATTAGCCATAGAAAATAACGAAATTGTGGGAGCTACCATCATCAACAAAACAGGGATGAGTGGTTATATTCCCGAAAATATTTTAGTTTACATTGCCGTAAACAAAAACCAACGAGGAAAAGGCGTTGGAAAACAAATCATGCAAAAAGCCATAGAAAACACCGAAGGCGATATTGCATTACATGTTGAAAAAGATAATCCTGCTAAATTTTTATATGAAAAAATGGGATTTACTAATCCGTATTTAGAAATGCGTTTAAAAAAATAAATAGAGTCTGTCTGTTAAGTCCGATTTCATCGTTAATCTTGTTTTAAAATCAATTATTTACGAAAGTAAACGCTTGATTTTAAAAACTAGGAAAGCCTCGAACTCGAACTTAACAGCTCAACCTCTATATTACAGACAAACATGGACAATGAAATAACAAATTTAAGAAAAGAACTGCATCAACATCCTGAAATTTCAGGAGAAGAGTTTGAAACAAAAAAAAGAATTATTGCTTTTTTTGATCAACTCCAGCCCGACCAAATGGTACATTTAGGGAAAACAGGAGTTGCTTTTGTTTTTAACGGAAAAGCTCCGGGAAAAACTGTTATGCTTCGTTCCGAGCTTGATGCCTTGCCTATTCAGGAAATTAATACGGTTGATTACATTTCTAAAACAGCCGGAAAAGCTCATTTATGTGGACATGACGGACACATGAGTATATTGGCTGCCACTGGAAAATATTATAGCATTAACCGTCCTGAAAAAGGAAGAGTGGTATTGCTTTATCAACCTGCGGAAGAAAATGGGGAAGGAGCTAAAGAAGTATTGGCAGATGCTAATTTTAAGCAAATTGAACCTGATTATGCTATTGCCTTACACAATGTACCCGGGTACAAAAAAGGACAAATAGTGTATAAATATGGCAACTTTACTCCTTCTGTAACCAGTATTATTATTAAGCTTACAGGAAAAACCTCTCATGCTGCCGAACCACACAAAGGCATTAACCCTTCATTGGCAATAAGTAAGATAACACAACAAACCTTAATTCTTGCCAGAAATATTGAAGATGATGAACATTACACCGTTATCACTCCTATTTATACCCATATAGGAAGTAAAGCTTACGGCACTTCAGCAGGATATGGCGAAACGCATTTTACCATACGAACATTAAGCAACGAACGAACAAAAGAACTTACTGATAAAATAAGTGCCTTAGCTGAGAACATTGCTAAAGAAGAACAATTAACCATTGCTATTTCTTTTACAGAAGCTTTTGAAGCCAATGAAAACAATGCCGAAATAGTTGATATTATTAAACAAACTGCCACAGAAAACAATTTTGATACCTTAGAAAAACCATCGCCTTTTCCTTGGGGAGAAGATTTTGGACTTTTTACCGTTATATATAAAGGAGCTATGTTTGGATTGGGTTCGGGAGAAGATACTCCACGACTTCATAATCCTGATTACGATTTTCCGGATGAAATTGCTCCAATAGGAACTGCTATGTTTATTAATATAGCCCAAAAATTATTAACTTAAGATAGTACCTTAAAAATGGATGTTACCTCAACAATAGAAATAAGTAAAACTGCATATCAAAACAACCTAACATTTATACGTTCGCTCATTGGCGAATCTTGTATTTTCTCATCTGTAATTAAAGGAAATGCTTACGGACATGGCATAGAAACTTTTGCTCCAATGGCGGAAGAACTTGGTGTAAACCATTTTTCTGTTTTTAGTGCTTACGAAGCACATCGCTTTAAAAAAGTAAGTAACGGAGAAAGTACTGTAATAATCATGGGGGTTACCGATTCTACACAGGAATTGGAATGGACCATCAATTTAAACATTGAATTTTTTGTATTCGATTTAGAAAGATTGCAAAAAGCTGTTAAAATTGCCAAACGACTAAAGAAAAAAGCCATTATCCACATAGAAATTGAAACAGGCATGAACAGAACAGGTTTTTGTGTGGATGAGCTAAAAGATGTTATTCATTTTATTGAAGACAATAAACAACACTTAGATGTAAAAGGGTTGTGCACTCATTTTGCGGGAGCAGAGAGTATTACCAATTACTTCAGGGTAAAAAAACAAATTGTATTTTACAATAGGGTTTACAAATTTTTTAAAAGTAATAATATTGATTTCAAACAAAAACATTTAGCACT
>CAMPHX010000250.1 GCA_946886085.1 uncultured Flavobacteriales bacterium
CGAGCTGGGTTCAGAACGTCGTGAGACAGTTCGGTCTCTATCTGTTGTGGGCGTTGGAAATTTGAGAGGATCTGACTCTAGTACGAGAGGACCGAGTTGGACGAACCTCTGGTGTATCTGTTGTGGCGCCAGCTGCATTGCAGAGTAGCTACGTTTGGATTGGATAAGCACTGAAAGCATATAAGTGCGAAGCCGACCTCAAGATGAGATTTCCCTTAAGGGTCGTTGAAGATGACAACGTTGATAGGTTGCAGATGTAAAGGCAGTAATGTCAAAGTCGAGCAATACTAATTACCCTAGCGCTTTTAAACTCGTTTAGTTTTTGTTTTTCTGTAATTTCTTTCTTTGATTGTCATATACAAGACAGTTGAAAGTTTATAAAGTTTAAAGTTTATAAGGTTGAAACATTAGTTGTTGTATATAAAAAGATTGATGATTTATGGTGACTATTGCATTGGGGTCCACCTCTTCCCATTCCGAACAGAGAAGTTAAGCCCAATAGCGCAGATGGTACTGGGGTAACACCTGGAAGAGTATGTCGTTGCCATTCTTTTAAAACCCTTATCTTTACAGATAAGGGTTTTTTTGTTTTATATTTGTACTCTCGTTATGAGTAAAAGCTATAATTTATTATATATTATTTTTATTATTTGTTCCTCATCTATATTAGTGGGACAAAATAATGATTCCCTATTATCTAATAATAACCTCTTTGATTCTTTAATTCACTCGGAACATAATGATGTTAATGCTTTGTTTTATAAACATAATAATGATGTATTGTTAAACAATTTGGGTGTTTATACTTCATCATTTTATTTTCCTACTGTAGATGGAATTTTTGTTCCTACTTTTCTTCATCAAAAGCGTTATGAAAAGATGATAGATATTGATGGTATTAAACCATTATCGAGGCTTACGTATATTAATGCAAGTAGGAGAGAGCAGATTTTTTCGTTAAAACATCAAAATAATTTTGGTAAAGGTATTGAATTTTTTGTGGATTTAGAAAAGGTTAGTTCGCCAGGAGTATATATTAATCAAGAAGCTAGTATTAGTGATTTTGGTTCTATGCTTAGGTATAGAAGCAAATCTGATAAGTATGCTATTTCTTTTTCAGGTGAATATTTTCGTAAGAAACAAAAAGAAAATGGAGGATTGGTAGATAAGGTTCAGTTTGAAGAAAATTTAGCTGAAGATCCATTGAGTATTGGCGTTAATTTATCTAATTCTAATTATCAGTTTACTAATTATACTTATAAACTTGCTCAACGAATTGATTTAATCTCATTTAATGAACAACGGTTATACTTTTTTCTAAATAACTCCTACGCTATCAATGAAAATTTATATAGAGATAACGATGTGTTGTCGCCTATATTTAATATCATACGCTTAGATTCTATTGCATGGTTAGATTCTATTTCTTATCATACTATTGTTAATAAAGGAGGAATTGGTATCCGAAATAAAAAATATGATTTTGGTGTTTTTGCAGTACATGAGTATAATACCTATTTTCAGACTTCGGGATTGGATACTAATTATAACAATATTTTTTCAGGAGCTCAATTTACTTATAAGAATCAACGTTTAAAGGTTGAGGCAGAAGGAAAGTATGGCGTGAGTGGATATAGACAAAATGATTTGTTGGTAATGACTAATACATCTTATTTAAGTAAGAAAGATATCTTGTTGAAGTTAAATTTATTTAGTCAGCAAGAAGAGGCTGATTTGAAATATGTGAACTTTAGTTCAAATCATTTTTCTTGGCAAAATTATTCTTTGAAAAAACAGTTAGTTAATGGGGTTAACGCTAGTGTGAATTTTCAAAAGTATAGGCTAGAATTATCAGTTAATTCGAGAATGATGGATAACTATATTTATTTTGATGAGCAGGTTAATTTAACGCAGAGCAATAAACAAGCTTTATTGAATACTTTTTTGTTAGCTAAGAATTATAGCTTATATAAATTTCATTTTAGAACTGCGGTTATTTACCAAACAACTAGTGATAAATATTTATTTCCATTACCTGATTTTATTGGGAGACAGTTGGTTTATTTTCAGACGAATGCTTTTAAGAAAGCGGTTAAATTGCAAATAGGATTTAATGTTTCATACAAAACAGGTTTTTATGGATATGCTTATATGCCTGAAATTGCTCAATTTTATGTTCAAAAAGAGCAAAAAATTGGAGAATATCCTTATGTGGATGTTTTTTTGAATATGCATGTTAAAAGAGCTCAGGTATTTTTAAAGTATGAGCATTTTAATGCCGGATGGAATAGTTATGATTTTTATGCAACGGCCAATTACCCCGCTTTAGGAAGGTCCTTAAAATTTGGAATTGTTTGGAACTTGGTTGATTAGTTACTTATTTTGAGTGGATAGTTCATTTTTTATAGATTTAAATGATGTTAAAACGACTTTTTTTTATTGCTGTACTATCTTTTGTGATATCTGTAGAAGTTGTTGCCCAATCGTTTAATGTAAATAGTTTTTTTAATGCAGGAGCTACTCTTGGTGTTGATTATCCATTTGCCGGAGCAATTGATGATACTACAGATTTTCAGATGACAAAATATAAGTTTCAGTTTGTAAAACCTTTGAGAACAAGGCTTGGTATAGCGTTAAAAGATTTTAATATGAAGAAAGCTGATGCTAAAGCTAGTCAGATTTTTTTAGCGACAAAGTTTAGTGTAGCTCAACCTTCCATTACAAATGCACAATTAGATAATATTTATAAAGGAGAGATTGAATTTACCGCCATTACAGCAAGTATGAGAAATGGTATTTGGGTGTATGCTGTCAATTTTTATGCTGAAGAAAGTAATGTTTCTCTCAACCAGAGTTTTACACCAAATTTTAGGGCTTATACTGCTTATATTAATATTAAAAACTTAAAGATGGTACATTTTTACGGTGCTACCTTGGTAATTAACCAAGGAAGGATTGTTCCTTTACCTTTGGTAGGTTTTAGAGCCAAGTTCAATGCAAGGACAAAATTGGAGTTTATTGTTCCTGTGCATCTTAAATTGAACTATGCTTTAAACAGAAAAGTTAATTTTGATTTAGCAGGTTATTTTAGTGGTATTAATGCTGTAAGTAGAGAAGGTTCTGTTTTGCAAAATGACGACAATACGGTTAATCTAAGAGAATTGAAAATCTACTTTGCAGTAAATACAAAGCTCGGAAGGCACTATAAACTTAAAGTGGAAACAGGTTATGCTTTTTTAAGGAAACTGCATGGAATTAATACTGATTTTAAACAAGAGATCGCTTCGGCTCCTTATATTAGCTTTTCTTTAAACTATAATTTCGGACATTCTGTTTTTGGAAGTTTTATTAATGGAGTACAGTAGTATAATTAGAGAATAGAAATTAGAATAGAGAGTAACATTTTGGTTTTTGTGGTTAAAATAACTTTCTTTGTGGGGAATTGATTTTATAACTTTATTAGTATGAAACATATTTTTCTTTTACTTTCTTTGGCTTTTGCATGGTTTTTAATTGCCCTGCTTTTTCCAGTACG
>CAMPHX010000251.1 GCA_946886085.1 uncultured Flavobacteriales bacterium
ATCTGTAACTTTGCCACTTAAAAATTTATTATAAAAATTAATGGCAAAAGTAAAAAAGTTAGATGATACGCAACTCCTTGTGGATGTTATAATTAAAGGATTGCAAGATGTGAAGGGAGAAGACATAGTTAGCATAAACATGCGAAAATTAGATAATGCAGTAACTGCATATTTTGTAATTTGTACAGGAACATCTAATACGCACGTGGCTGCATTAGGAAGTTCAGTAGAAAGAGAGGTAAGAAAAACATTGAAAGATAGAGCATGGCACACCGAAGGATATAGAAATGCAGAATGGGTTTTATTGGATTACATTAATGTGGTAGTACACATTTTCCAAAAAGAACAAAGAGATTTTTATAACCTAGAAGGGTTGTGGGCAGATGCAGAAATAACACAAGTAAAACAAGCTTAAATAAACGTATTGAATGGAAAATAACAATAATAAAAAAGGGAATGTCCCACCAAAAAATAACAAAACCCCAAATAAAAAACCGTTTAGTTTCTATTGGATTTATGCCATTGTTGGTATAGTACTCTTATCACTTCAATTATTAAACTGGAGTGGAGGATCTTCTGTAATTACCGAATCTGAATTTCAAGATATGGTAATGCAAGGAGATGTTGAACAGGTAGTAGTAGTGAAAAACAAAGGCGTTGCTAGAGTTACCCTTACTCAAGAAGCTTTATCTAAAGAAGAACATGCTAAAAAAGTAAAAAGTAATAATTTTAATAGTGGCAATAAAGGACCACATTATACTTTCGAGTTTAACTCTTTAGATAATTTTGATAAAGACTTGAAAAAATGGTCGGATGAAAAAGGCCTGAAATACAAAACCGTTACCGAAGAAGATTGGCTAGGAGGCATAATAGGCTTTATTTTACCGATATTAATTATTGTTGGAATATGGATGTTTTTGATGAAAAGAATGTCTGGTGGCGGTGGTCCGGGTGGACAAATATTTAACATTGGGAAATCTAAAGCTCAATTATTCGATAAAGAAAAAAGTGTTAAAGTAACCTTTGAAGATGTTGCTGGATTAGAAGGAGCAAAAGAAGAAGTACAAGAAATTGTTGACTTCCTTAAAAAACCAGAAAAATATACAGAATTAGGAGCAAAAATTCCTAAAGGTGCTTTATTGGTAGGTCCTCCAGGAACAGGAAAAACTTTGTTGGCAAGAGCAGTAGCAGGAGAAGCTAAAGTACCGTTTTTCTCACTTTCAGGTTCCGATTTTGTTGAGATGTTTGTTGGTGTTGGAGCTTCAAGAGTAAGAGATTTGTTTAAGCAAGCAAAAGAAAAAGCACCTTCCATTATTTTTATTGATGAGATAGATGCTATCGGTCGTTCAAGAGGAAAAGGAATGGCTCAAGGAGCAAATGATGAAAGAGAAAATACCTTAAATCAGTTGCTTACAGAGATGGATGGTTTTGGAACTAATACAGGAGTTATTGTATTGGCAGCAACCAATAGAGCTGATGTGTTAGATAGAGCTTTAATTAGACCGGGACGTTTTGACAGACAAATTCATGTTGATTTACCGGAACTGCACGAAAGAGAAGAAATATTTAAGGTTCATTTAAAACCGTTAAAAATTGACGAAACCGTTGATAGGTTCTTTTTAGCAAAACAAACTCCCGGATTTTCAGGAGCTGATATCGCTAATATTTGTAATGAAGCCGCCTTAATTGCTGCCAGAAAGCAAAAGAAAGTAATTAATAAACAAGATTTCTTAGATGCAGTTGATAGAGTTGTTGGTGGATTAGAGAAGAAAAATAAAATTATTTCTGACCACGAAAGAAAAACCATTGCTTATCATGAAGCTGGTCATGCAGCAGTAAGTTGGTTGGTAAAATACGCATCTCCCTTGGTAAAAGTAACCATTATTCCTAGAGGTAGATCGTTGGGAGCGGCTTGGTATTTACCTGAAGAAAGGCAAATAACCACTACAGAACAATTAAAAGATGAAATGTGTGCTGCTTTAGGTGGTAGAGCTGCAGAGCAAGTAATTTTTGGAAAAGTTTCTACAGGAGCATTAAGTGATTTAGAAAAAATTACCAAACAAGCTTATGCCATGATTAGTATTTATGGATTAAGTGAAAAATTAGGAAATATAAGTTATTACGATTCTACAGGTCAGTCAGATTATTCTTTTTCTAAACCTTATTCTGAGAAAACAGCTCAGTTGATAGATGATGAAGTAAGCAAACTTATTGAAGAATCTTATGCAAGAACAGTTAAAATACTTACAGAGAATAAAGATAAGTTGACCCAATTGGCTGAAATTTTATTAGAAAAAGAAGTAATTTTTAGAGATGATTTAGAAGTAATATTTGGCAAGAGTGCTTTTGAAGAAGAGCTAAAAGAAGAAAAGAAAAGTTCTAAGAAAAAAGTACAGGAAGAGGTTGTTTCTGAAACTGTTCAGGAGGAAGAAAAAAATACCGAAAAAAAAGACGATAACATAGATACAGCTCAAAGCTAAAAGTTGATGCAAAAAGATTGGGTTTTGATATACACAACAACAAATAATAATAGTGCCCAAATTGTAAAATCTGTTCTAAGCAGTGAGGGAATTAATGCAGTTGTTGTTAATAAAAGAGATTCAATGCATTTGCACCTTAATAATGCTTCAGTTGAACTATATGTTAAGTCTGATGATGCTATAAAAGCAGTGAACATTATTAATAAAAACGAATTATAGCTAAATGTTACAACGTGCCATAACCGGATTTTTATTTGTGTTGGTGTTAATTACTGCCATTTATTTTGGAGTCTATTCTACGTTGTTTTTGTTTATGGTTATTGTGTTGCTGGGTATTGATGAATTTTATGCCTTAGTAAAGAAAAATAAAACCATAAAACCTCAAAACTTTCAAGGGGTTATTACCGGACTTACATCATTTGTATTGTTGGCTTTTGCCGCTCAACAAATAATGGAAATAAAATACACCTTGTATCTTATTCCATTGTTTTTTTTAACCTTTATTATAGAGCTTTACCGTAAAAAAGACCATGCATTTATAAATATCGCTTATACTTTATTAGGTGTTTTTTATGTTACTTTTCCATTTGCCATGTTGTATCATTTAGGGTTTTATCAGGAAAATCAGTTTACACCAACGTTTAGTTTTCAAATCATTATTGGCTTTTTTATATTATTATGGTCGAGCGATACAGGTGCTTATTTAGCAGGAAGATTTTTCGGAAAACATAAACTTTTTGAGAGAATTTCGCCAAAAAAAACGTGGGAAGGAAGTATAGGAGGAGGAGTATTGTCCTTAGTTGCAGCTTATGTTATTAGTTTGTTCTTTCATAATATTGATTTAAAAGATTGGATGATATTGGCAATAATTACTGTAGTTGGCGGTGGTTTGGGCGATTTAGTAGAATCTATGCACAAAAGAAACTTAAATGTTAAAGATTCAGGAAACTTACTTCCGGGTCATGGCGGTATTTTAGACCGATTTGATGGCTTGTTTATAGCTGTTCCTTTTTATTCCTGTATGACGCATAAAGTGCGCTGCCTG
>CAMPHX010000252.1 GCA_946886085.1 uncultured Flavobacteriales bacterium
AGTTAATTTTGAATATTATGTATGATTGCTTGTTTTTAGGAAGTAAAATTGTTCGGTTAGCAGAAGTTGATTCTACCAATGCTTATGCTGCTGCTTTAATTAAAAATAGCCCTAAAATCATTACAGATGGAATGGTTATATCTACTGATAACCAAACTAATGGAAAAGGACAAAGAGGGAGTGTCTGGGAAACGATGCCTAACGAAAACCTTACTTTTTCAATCGTGCTAAAACCCAATTTATTGATTAACGAACAGTTTCTACTAAGCAAAATTTGCGCGTTAGGTATTTTAGATTTTTTAACAGATTTAGGCATAAAAAACACCAGCATAAAATGGCCGAATGATATTTATATTGGTAGTCAAAAAATTGCCGGAATGTTATTAGAAAACACATTAAAAAATTCAAAAATTGAGTTTTGTATTGCTGGGATTGGCATAAACATTAACCAAACTGTTTTTAATGAGCATTTACAACAAGCTACTTCTTTGCAGCTTATTACCAATAAAAGTTACGAGTTGAGTCAGTTATTAAATCAATTGTTATTTTTTATTGAAAAACGCTATTTACAACTTAAAGCAGGTAAACTCCAACAAATACATAACGATTACCTCAACCATCTATTAGGCTATAACACCGAAAGAACTTATCTCATTAACAAACAAAAAAATTTAGGAATAATTATCGGTGTTGCTCCCTCCGGAAAGTTGCAAGTCATTCATGAAAACAAACTACACGAATATGACATGAAAGAAATTGGGTTTGTGTTTTGAAAAATAATCATTCTCTTAACTGAAAAAATATTCCTCCTAACTCAACTCCAACATTCTGTTTACTGATTTTAGAGCTTTTAGTCTGGTTACTTCGGGCACAAAAATTTCGGGTTGTAGGTGAACCAAACTGGCATAAATTTTTTCTAATGTATTTAGCTTCATGTAAGGACATTCGCTACAAGCACAAGTATTATTAGTTACTGCCGGAGCAGGAATTAATTTTTTATGCGGTACCACTTGTTTCATTTTATGAATAATTCCAACCTCTGTAGCTACAATAAATTCTGTTACCTCATCTTCTTCAACAAATTTTAATAAAGCAGTTGTAGAGCCAACAAAATCGGCATCGTTCAATATCACTTCCTGACATTCAGGATGAGCAATTAATTTGGCATTAGGATATTTTCCTTGTAGCAATTTTAATTTATCTGCAGAAATTTCAATATGCACCTCACAAGCTCCATCCCACAGAACCATCTCTCTACCTGTCTTTTTCTGCACGTATTTCCCTAAATTAATGTCGGGAGCAAAAATAATCTTAGCCTCTTTCGGTAAGCTATCTACAATTTTAACAGCATTGGAGGAAGTACAAATAATATCGCTCAGTGCTTTTATTTCTGCCGAACAATTGATGTAACTGATTACTGTATGGTCAGGATATTGTTTTAAAAAAGCTTCAAATTTATCTGTTGGTGCTGAATCTGCCAACGAACAACCGGCATTTAAATCGGGAATAATTACTTTTTTGGTCGGATTTAAAATTTTAGCAGTTTCGCCCATGAAATGTACTCCCGCAAAAAGAATTACATCGGCATCGGTTTTAGCTGCTTCTTGTGCCAACCCTAGGCTATCTCCAATGTAATCAGCAATATCCTGAATTTCTTCTTGTTGGTAATAATGCGCCAAAATAACTGCATTTTTCTCCTTTTTTAATCGAGCAATTTCTTCGGTCAGCTTTTTCTCTTTAACTATATCTGCTGTAACAAATCCTTGCTTTTCAACTTCTTCTAAAGCGTTCATCTGTTTATATTTATCGTTATTAAATCGGTCAGATGTAACTCCCTTAATAATCATTTTCTTGTATGAGAAAATTTTTACTCATGGTCGTTTCATTTCTTATTTTTTTTAGATGGTCATAGAGAAAATTCTTGTTGTTGGCTGCTTTCTAATTAAATGTAAATCGAACGCCATACACACATTTCTAACAAATGGTCGAGCTTTTTCGGGCAGTTGTAATCCGTTTTCAGTAAAAACTACCAATCCATCACTCTCCATTTCTCTCAATCTTTCAATACAAGCTTCTAACTCCGGAAATTGCATTGCTTCATCTTCCCAAGAGGTCTCAAAATGACACATGATATTTAAAATATGTTTTCTGATAACTAAATCTTCATCCGACAATAAATGTCCTCTAAAAATTGGAATTATCCCTTTATTTACTGTCTCTTGATATTCCTCAACCGTTTTTAGGTTTTGAGCAAAACTGTACCACGAATCACTAATAGAACTCATTCCCAAGCCTATCATCAACTGCGTTTTAGAGGCTGTATAACCCATGAAGTTTCTGTGTAAGCTTTTATTCTCCATAGCTTTATGCATACTGTCCGTTGGTAATGCAAAATGATCCATACCAATTTCTACATAGCCCAAATCGCCTAATAATTGTTTACCAGTTTCGTACAACACTCTTTTTTCTTCAGCTGTAGGCAAATCGTTTTCATCGTAGCCTCTTTGCCCTACTCCTTTAATCCACGGCACGTGAGCATAACTATAAAAAGCAATTCTGTCAGGCTTTAATATTTTAGTTTTATTAATGGTATCAATAATTCCCTCTTTGGTTTGGTGTGGCAATCCGAATACTAAATCGTGACTAATAGAATTATAGCCTATTTTGCGGGCATTTAGCGTTGCTGCTTCCACTTTTTCGTAAGGCTGAATTCTGTTAATGGTTTTTTGTACTTTTTCGTCATAATCTTGCACTCCAAAACTGCATCGCGTAAAGCCTATATTGTATAAAGTTTCTAAATGTTCTTGAGTAGTATTGTTAGGATGTCCTTCAAAACTGAATTCATATTCTTCGCATTTTTCGGCACATTCTAAAATTCCATTTATCAATTTAGCCAAGTTTTCAGGACTAAAAAAAGTAGGTGTTCCGCCACCCAAATGTATTTCTTTTATGCGTGGCTTTTCTTGCAACACATCACAATACAATTTCCACTCTTTTAATACCGTATCAATATAAGGTTCTTCAACACCGTGTTGCTTGGTAATTCGTTTGTGACAACCACAAAAAGTACATAATTTTTCGCAAAATGGTAAGTGAATATACAAGCTTATTCCTTCTGTAGCGTTAGACTCATCGAAAGCACGTTTCATGGTGATTATCCAATCGTTGTAAGCAATTCCTTCTTCGTCCCAAAAAGGTACCGTAGGATAGCTGGTATATCGTGGTCCGGCAATGTTGTATTTTTGTATTAAGTTGTTGTTAATCATAAATTTAATTTTGAGCTAACATTTTTTCACCCATTTTTTTGGCAAATTCTCTAATTTCTTCAGCTGTAGCCGTATCGCTTGTTGCTCTTTCGTAAGTATCACTCATGGTAATCATACTTTGAAAGAAGAAGTGTTTCATTTCATCTATCATCATGTCTTTAGTCCATAAATCTATACGCAAGGTATTGTTTTCTTTAGCATCCCAAAGACTCATCATTAACGCTTTGCATTCGCTTGAAGCATCCTGCAC
>CAMPHX010000253.1 GCA_946886085.1 uncultured Flavobacteriales bacterium
ATGTTATTTAGCGACAAAATTGGTTTATTTATCGATGAAAATTTTAAGAGAAGTAAGCAAAATGAGAAATGTAGTTTTAAAAATGAATAGTAATTTTACAGGAATGAATTCAAGTGATATAAAATCTATTTACCTTAACACATCTCAGACTAAAAGAATAGTTCAGCAATTTCAAGAGAATGAACTTTCTCATATTCATTTAAAAGGGTTGTTGGGTTCTGCTACTGCGTTTTATGCAAATGCCGTTTACGAAAATTTGCCTGTTAATTTTTTTATTGTTCTTAACGATAAAGAAGAAGCTGCTTATTTTTTCAATGATTTAGAACGTGTTGCTGGCGAAGATAAAGTGCTTTTTTTTCCTAATTCATACAGAAACCCTTATCAGGTAGAACAAACGGATAATGCTAATGTATTAATGCGTGCTGAGGTGCTTGGTGCATTAAGTAAATCATCATCTACCAAGCTTGTAGTTACTTATCCGGCAGCCCTTTCTGAAAAAGTAATTACCAAAAAAATACTTAAAAAAAATACGCTTAAACTAAAAGTGGAAGAAGAGATTCCATTGAGTAATTTAATAGAAAAACTAAACGAATATCAATTTGAACGTGTTGATTTTGTGGTGGAACCCGGACAGTTTTCTATAAGAGGAGGAATTGTAGATGTGTTTTCTTTCTCCAACGAAAACCCTTACAGAATTGAGTTTTTTGGTGATGAAATTGCTTCTTTAAGAAGTTTTGACCCTGTTTCGCAATTGAGCATAAAAAATTATCAGAAAGTTACCATTTTACCCAACATTCAGAATTCTATGTTGGAAGAAATGAGAATTTCTATTTTAAACTATTTGCCTAAAAACACTATAGTTTGGACTAAAAATATAGCACTTATCGCTGCTCAATTAGAAAAAGATTTTACTAAAGCACAAGAAGCTTATAAAAAAGTTGAAAATTCTCCTTTAGCCCATTTAATTCCCGAAGAAATTTATTACCAAAAAAATAACTTCTCAGAAGATATCGCCACTAAAAATACCATTGAGTTTGGAAATCAATTTCAGTTGCAAGCTGATTTAGAAATTCAATTTAACCTTCAAGTACAACCTATTTTCAATAAAAATTTTGATTTATTACATCAAGATTTATTAGAAAAAAGAGAACAAGCTTATAAAGTATCTGTTTTGGCTGATAGTTCCAAACAAATTGAACGTTTGTCTGCCATTTTTGAAGATATTGGTAAAGCCTTAGATTTTAACTCTATTTTACTTACGATGCACGAAGGGTTTATTGATAACGACAACAAAATTGCACTTTATACCGATCATCAGATTTTTAACCGATACCAACGATTTCATCTTAAAGACAGTTATAAGAAAAAATCAGAAAGTCTTACTTTAAAAGAACTTCATGGCTTAACTCCCGGAGATTTTATTACTCATATAGACCACGGAGTTGGACGATTTTCAGGCTTAGAAAAAATTGATGTAAATGGCAAACAACAAGAAGCTATTAGAATTGTTTATGCTAATAACGATTTGCTTTATGTAAGCATTCATTCTTTACATAAAGTAACCAAGTTTGTCGGTAAAGATGGAATTCCGCCAAGTGTAAATAAATTAGGCTCACCACAATGGCAAACTGCCAAACAAAAAACCAAATCTAAAATTAAAGAAGTAGCTTTTGATTTAATTAAACTTTATGCCGAAAGAAAATCAAAAAAAGGTTTTCAGTTTATGCCCGATACGTATATGCAAGATGAGTTAGAAGCTTCTTTTATTTATGAAGATACGCCTGACCAATTGAAAGCTACACAAGACGTGAAAAAAGATATGGAAGCAGATTTTCCTATGGATAGGTTAATTTGTGGGGATGTTGGTTTTGGTAAAACTGAAGTAGCTATAAGAGCAGCTTTTAAGGCAGTTGCCGATAGTAAGCAAGTTGCTATATTAGTTCCTACTACTATTTTAGCGTTACAGCATTTTAAAACCTTTAAAGAAAGGTTGAAAGATTTCCCTTGTAAGGTAGACTACATCAATCGTTTTAAAACAAAAAAACAACAGACAGATACACTCAAAAAATTAAGTGAAGGTCAGGTAGATATTTTAATTGGAACACACAGAATTGTTGGAAATGATGTGAAATTTAAAGATTTAGGGTTGTTGATTATAGATGAGGAACAAAAATTTGGCGTTTCGGTAAAGGATAAATTGAAAACCATAAAAGCGAACGTAGATACCCTAACGCTTACCGCTACACCAATACCTAGAACTTTGCAGTTTTCATTAATGGCAGCAAGAGATTTGTCTAATATTAATACGCCACCACCTAACCGACAACCTGTGGAAACTAAATTGGTTACTTTTAATGAAGAACTTATTCGTGATGCTATTATTTATGAAACCTCAAGAAGAGGGCAGGTTTTTATTATAAACAACAGAGTGGAAAACATAAAAGAAGTTGCCGGTATGGTGCAGCGTCTTTGTCCTAATGTAAGTGTTTTAACAGCTCACGGACAAATGAAAGGACCTGAGTTAGAGCAAAAAATGGCAGCTTTTGTAGAAGGTCAATATGATGTGTTGATTGCCACTACTATTATTGAATCGGGATTGGATATTCCTAATGCCAATACCATCATTATATTAAATGCCAACCATTTTGGCATGAGTGATTTGCACCAAATGAGAGGTAGAGTGGGAAGGTCTAACAAAAAAGCATTTTGTTACTTAATGGCTCCTCCATTACATACCTTAACTATGGAAGCTCGAAAAAGGTTGACAGCTCTTGAACAGTTTTCTGAGTTGGGAAGTGGTTTCCAAATTGCTATGCGAGATTTAGACATTAGAGGAGCTGGAAATTTATTGGGAGCTGAGCAGAGTGGTTTTATTTCTGAAATTGGTTTTGACGTGTATCAAAAAATATTGCAAGAAGCCATTGATGAGTTGAAAGAAAATGAATTTAAAGATTTGTATGCCGAAGAATTAAAAACCAAAAATTTTGTAAAAGATTGCCAAATAGAAACTGATTTTGAAATTTTAATTCCTGATGATTACATTACCAACATTGCAGAAAGACTTTCTATTTACAAAGAGTTAGATGAGTTGGATAATTTAGAAGAATTAGAAAAATACAAGATGCAATTGATAGATAGGTTTGGAAAAATTCCTTACGCTACCGAACAACTTTTTAAAGCGATTCAACTAAGATGGATAGCTAAGGAAATTGGTTTTGAGAAATTGATTTTAAAACAGAAAAAATTGATAGGTTATTTTATTAGCAATCCAGATTCTCCTTACTTTCAATCTACAAGATTTACCAATGTGCTAAATTTTGTTCAACAAAATGCTCGTTTGTGCAAAATGAAAGAAAAGAATGACAAGCTTTCGTTGGTTTTTGAAAATGTAACTTCAATACATCAGGCAATAACATTCATAGAGCCTATGTTAAATCCTGTTTTGGTGTGATTTAACTCTGAAAATAAAATCGTTTTTTCAATCAAAAAAAATAAGTAGTTTTGGAA
>CAMPHX010000254.1 GCA_946886085.1 uncultured Flavobacteriales bacterium
GTATAAACTACTCCATCAACATTTATTTCAATTTTAGATTTATCTGGCAAATCAATTTTACCAATAATTTTAGGAGTAGGAACAGCCGAAATGCTTTCAGCAACTTTTATTTTTTCGGTTACTGGTTTTTCAGGTTTAGTTTCGATTTTAATTTTTTTGTGAGTTTCTTCAGTTGTTGCTGGTTTTTCACTTTTGTTTTCCGTTTTTTCTTCTATCACAATAAAATTGTTGGTAATGGCATCAATATGCTCATCAGGTATTTTAGCATTAGGGTGTGGGTTAATGGTAATTTTTTTCTCTTTTTCAAGAAAGCTTACTATTTTATCTGTTGAAATGTTAATTTGTCTTGCTAATTGTCCTAACCTCATTTTTGTTATTTTTTTTTACAAAGCTAAAAAAATAACATTATTGTCAAAAATTGATTTACAATTAATTTACTTTTCTTTATAAATATAATGATAAGTAATTTCTTGAGATGGAGGATTTTCAGGAAGAGTAGGAGATTCATCGTCATCATCTTCTTCTTCCCAATGATATTCTTTTTTTTGTGGCCCTTGTTTTCTGTAGTAAACAGATAAAATTGCTCCGGCAACAAAACCCCAAAAATGACTTTCGTAAGAAATTTCTACTTTAATAGGAAAAATTCCCCAAACCATGCTACCATAAACAAATACTACAAAAAATGAAATAGAAATAAGTTGCATATTTCTTCGTATGAAACCACTTATAAGCAAAAAAGAAAACAAACCATAAACTACACCACTAGCTCCAATATGTGTAGCTTCTCGGGCAGATATCCATGTCCAAATTCCACCCATAATAAAAACCCAAAGAAAAACTTTAAGAGCAATTTCTTTATAGAAATAAAATAAGGATGACCCTAAAATTATTATCGGGATTGAATTGTTAAGCAAATGAGAAAAATCTCCGTGTAAAAAAGGAGCTAAAATAATACCTACTAATCCCGAAATTTTTCGTGGATAAATTCCATAAGAACTAAAACTTACGTTGAAAATAATTTCAATTAAAAAAACAATAAACATTACCAACACCAACATTGAAGGAAGGAATAGGGCAGCAATAAATTGTTTTTTTTCTTTTTTCTTCAAAATGAGTTATTTAATTCCTCGTTGTTTTTTTATGTTTTCATAAGCTTCTTGAACTTTTTGAAACTTTTCTTTAGCGGCATGTTGAAACTCATCACCCATGTGACTAACTTTATCAGGATGGTATTTTACAGCCATTCTTCTATAAGCTTTTTTAACTTCTTCATCAGAAACAGTAGCTTCTATTTCTAAAATTTGGTAATCGCTGTGCTTTTGTTTTACAAACATGGCTTTAATGGAATTAAAATCATGTGTTGGGATCCCAAGGTAAGCACTAATTCTAGAAATTACGTCTAATTCTTGTTGGCTAATATCACTATCGGCAGAAGCAACACCAAAAAGTAAATGCAATAATTGTATTCTGGCAGACATTACTGTAAATGTTCTAATCTGAACACAAACCTCTTCAATTGGAATATCTTTCTTTAAAATATCTCTTAGTGTAATAAGGTGTTGTTGCGTTTTCTCTGAACCAAATTGTTTTTTAAAAAAGCGTTTCACAAAATCGAGTTCAGCTTTTAAAATTCTTCCATCTGCTTTCATAACCGCAGCAACAAGTACCATAAGGCTTATTGCAAAATCGTTTGGTTGAGAGGTGTAGTATCTTTTTCTCCCACTAGTTTGGGTGTCTGTTCTTTCTACGTCAGTATAGATAGAACTATCAATTGCAGAGCCAACTGCAAAACCTAAAATTGCCCCAATGGGACCACCAAAAGCCCATCCTAATCCGCCACCAATCCACTTTCCTAATTTAGCCATTCATTTATAATTTGTTTAAAACAAAGGTAGGAATAATGAAAACAATTATAAATTAATTTTTTTATTCTTAATTTTTTTTTGAATATTCGCAGTCTGAAATAAAGTTATGTGACAAATTGTAGAAAATGAGCAAGATAGTTCCTTATGATATTGTTTATCCGAACATTAAGAGTGGAGCTATATATTCTTTTACAACAGATAGTGGCGTAAATTATGAAGTGAGGTTTGGGAGAAAAGAAGATAATATTTTACATACTTCGCTAGTTTTTGGTGTAACTAATGAAGAGTATGAGGGAGAAGAATATAGCTTAACAAATAAAGGAGAGATGTATAGAGTAATGAGGACCATTGTTGAAGTTGTTAAAGTTTATTTAAAAGAGCATCCTAACATTACTCAATTTGAATACACAGGAGAGCAAAGTCAGGAAGAAAAAGAAAGAAGTAGAAATGCAAGATTAGCATTGTATGGTCGTTATATTAGTCAGGTTTTTGATGATAGTTGGAAAGTTGTTGCTAATGATAGTAAAGTGATAATCAAGAAGCAGAGATAATAGCCGGAATGAAGTTCGTTAATGATATGTTAAAAAATACTAAAAAGGAAACTAAAACTGGCATTCGGTCGTTATCATAAATGTATTTAAAAATTCAATAAAAAAAGTAATAAAAACAAAACAATGAGACAACTTAAAATTACACAGCAAATCACCAAAAGAGAAAGTAGATCACTAGAAAAATATCTACAAGAAGTTTCTCGTGAAGGGATGATTACTGCTGATGAAGAAGTAGAGTTAGCACAAAAAATTAAAGAAGGAGATGAGAGAGCTTTAGATAAATTAGTTCGTTCTAACTTAAGGTTTGTTATTTCTGTTGCAAAACAGTATCAA
Source organism: uncultured Flavobacteriales bacterium (assembly GCA_946886085.1). The sequence goes on from CAMPHX010000254.1 coordinate 2,750, forward strand.
AACACGGGGCTTACTTTAGAGGATTTAATTAATGAAGGAAACTTAGGGTTGATAGAAGCAGCCAAAAGATATGATCACACCAAGGGGTTTAAATTCATTTCTTATGCTGTATGGTGGATTAGACAAAGCATCCTTAAAGCTGCTGCTGATAACTCAAGAACCATTAGATTACCTCATAATAGATTAGGTGAAATTCAAAAAATCAATAGAGCTTCAAGTGAATTTGAGCAAACGATGGAAAGAGAACCTACAGATGAGGAGTTGAGCGAAATCTTAGATATGGATATTGAAAAAATCCAAAACTCAAGAAAAATGTCTAAGAAGCAATCTTCTCTTGATGCTCCAATGGCTAACGATGATGACAATAATAGCTTGGTAAGCGTTATAGAGAGTGAAGATTCTCCGGCTCCAAACGATTTGTTAATTCATGAGTCTTTATCAACAGACATTGAAAGAACATTACAGTTCTTAAAAGGAATGGAAGCCGAAGTTATTAGATTGTTCTATGGACTTAGTGACAGAAAAGAAATGACACTTGAAGAAATAGGAAATCATTTTGGTTTAACTAGAGAAAGAATTAGACAAATAAAAGAAAGAGGTTTAAGAAGATTGAAAAGACTTTCAAGAACTAATAACCTTCAAACTTATTTATAATTTTAGGGTTAACATTCAAAAACAAAAAAACACCTTGCATGATTGCAAGGTGTTTTTTTGTTTTTAAAAATAGGAGTACTAATTTTTAATAAACTTTTTAGT
>CAMPHX010000255.1 GCA_946886085.1 uncultured Flavobacteriales bacterium
GTTAATAAGTCAGTACCTTTTAATTTATATGTTAATTCGTAAATTTCTCCTTTGTTTAAATTAGTCAGGTATTCTCCTGTAATGGCATTAGAACCTAATTTGCTATAAGTTGTATTTTGAATGCTTACAATTATTTCTGCTTCAGCAGGTTCATTATTGAGTGTTATAATTCCTTTAACAACAGCAATAGCAGGTTTAAATCCAACTAACCCGGGAGCTACACTATAAATATCTTGCAAACCATACCCGCCAGGTCTTCCGGAAGAAAAATAACCTCTTTCTCCGTTAGCAGATAACACATAATAAGTATCTCTATCAGGACTATTAATTGGGAACCCTATATTTGTTGGAGGCAACCATGTTCCGTCTGGTTGAAGTTCGGTGTGGAAAATATCATAACCGCCCATACTGTTGTGTCCTTCAGAACTAAAAACCAATGTTCTTCCATCCGGATGAATAAAAGGAGCATCATCATTATAAGGAGTGTTAATAGTTGGACCCAAGTTTTCTATATTCCCCCAAATACTATCGTTGATTAAAGTTGCTTTATAGATGTCTCTACCTCCAAGTCCGGCAGGTTTGTCACTTGTAAAATAGAGTGTTTTTCCATCTGCTGATAGTGAGGCACTTCCTTCCCAATGGTTAGTATTGACTTCTCCCAATAGAGGTTTTGGCGCACTCCAATCACGTCCTATTAAATTACTGTAATAAATCTCTCCTTTTTCATCTTTGGTATCTTTATAAATAAAAAGAATTTGACCATCAGGAGAAAGAGCAATACAAGCATCATGATTATATCCGTTAATGTTATCATCTAATGGTTGAGGTTTTTCCCATTCTCCATTGGCAGATTTTTTAGCAATAAAAATATCTTCAAAACCACCTTTTGATCTTTTTCCCATATAGGTAAATAACATTACTTGTTCATCTGAAGAAATTACAGGAACATACTCAGAAGCTTCTGTGTTTATGGAAGCTCCAATATTAGTTATAACTGCTTCCGTGGGATTTGCCATCAGTTCTTTTCCGTTTATGCAATTTTGAATTAATCGTTCTGTAAGTTGCTGTTGACTTTTATCAATTTTTTGATTTAAATAGTCATTAAATTCTTTGATAGCCTCATCAAATTGATAGGTTAAATGGTAGGCTATTCCTAAAAAATATTTTATATCTGCTGCATCAGGGTTGTTTTCTGCTATTGGTTTTAAATACAATACGGCTTTGTCATACTCATCTTGTTTTTTTAAATAACACATTCCTAAACGATATTGAAGATAAGTTTCGTTAGGATATTTTTCAATCAAATCTTTATAAATAGGTAGTGCGTTGCCATAATTTGCATCTATATAAAATTCTTCTGCTTTATCTAGTTCTGTTTTATCTGCTTTGTCAAAATCTTTAACATTTAATGCTATGGTTTTGTTTTGAGTAAACCCAATACTATAAATGCAGGTTAACATCAAGAATAAAAAAAGGAATTTAGATTTTTTCACAGGTTTAGTTGATTGAGAATGTTTGATATAACTGCTTTATTATGAAGCAAAAATACATTTTTTTTATAATTTTAAGTAATTTACCAAAGGAGATTGAAGATGTAGAACAAGGCTTCTTATTTTAATGCTGAATTCTGCTATAAAAATAATTATCTTTGACGCTCAAAAATAATTACAGATGAAACGACCATAAGTAAAATTTTTCTCACGCATGAGAATGATTATCTTGGGAGTTACATGTGACCAAAAAACAATAAGATAAACACATGAAAATTTCTTACAATTGGCTTAAAGACTACATAAATATAGACCATCTTTCTATTGAACAACTTTCGGAACTATTAACGAACTGTGGATTAGAAGTAGAAGGTTATGAAACTACAGAAAGTATTAAAGGTGGGTTAAAAGGGTTGGTGATAGGAGAAGTAGTTACAAAAGAAAAACATCCTGATGCGGATAGATTGAGTGTTACTAAAGTGAAAGTCAGTGAAAATGAGCCTTTGTTGAATATTGTTTGTGGAGCTCCAAATGTTGCTGAAGGTCAAAAAGTAGTTGTTGCCCCAGTTGGTTGTACTATTTACCCGCTAGAGGGAGAGCCATTTAAAATCAATAAATCTAAAATAAGAGGTCAGGTTTCTGAGGGGATGATTTGTGCTGAAGATGAAATAGGATTAGGAAAATCGCATGATGGAATTATGGTGCTGAATGAAGATGCGGCTATTGGTAAACTAGTAAGTGATTTTTTTGGAATAGAAACAGATGTAATTTTTGAGATAGGATTAACCCCTAATAGAGCAGATGCTACTAGTCATATTGGTGTAGCAAGAGATATTGCAGCGGTTTTAAACCAAACTGCTACAAAAAAATTAGCGGTTAACTTTCCAGCTGTAGATGATATAAAAGCTGCTAACAACAATTTAAGTATTGAGGTAAAAGTAGAGGATAAAGAAAGATGTCTGCGTTATTCTTCTATTTCAATAACTAATGTAGAGGTGAAAGATTCTCCTAATTGGTTGAAAAACAAATTATTAAGTATTGGTTTGAATCCAATTAATAATGTGGTTGATATCACCAATTTTGTGTTGCACGAAACGGGTCAACCCCTGCATGCTTTTGATGCAGATAAAATAGCTGACAAGAAAATTATCGTAAAAACAGTAACCGATAAAACAAAGTTTATTACACTAGATGGAACAGAAAGAACACTATCTGACCAAGATTTAATGATTTGTGATACCGAAAAACCACTTTGTATTGCCGGGGTTTTTGGTGGAGCAATTGCCGGAGTAACTAATAATACTAAACAAGTGTTTTTAGAAAGTGCTTATTTTAATCCAGTTACTATTAGAAAAACATCTAAAAGACATGGATTAAATACAGATGCTTCTTTTAGATATGAAAGAGGAGCGGATCCAAATATTACCATTTATGCATTGAAAAGAGCAGCTCAACTTATTCAGCAAGTTGCAGGAGGAACAATAGCTTCAGACGTGAGTGATGTTTATCCTGAAAAAATTAATGATGTTGAATTTGTTTTTAATTACAACAATTGCGATAGATTAATTGGAAAGCAACTAGATAGAGCACTTATCAAAAACATTATTACTTCTTTAGGAATAACTATTATAAAAGAAAATGATAATGAGTTGGAACTTAGTGTTCCTCCATTTAAAGTAGATGTTACTCGAGAAGTAGATGTGATAGAAGAAATTTTACGTGTTTATGGATATAATAATGTGGAAATCCCATCAAAAATGACTACATCTATTACTCAAAAGCCCGTTCCGGATAAAGAAAAAATTGTTAACACCATATCTGATTTGCTTGTAAACAAAGGATTTAACGAGTTGTTTTCTAATTCATTAACTAAAAAATCTTATTACGACAATCAAACAGAAGATTTGGTAGAATTGCTTAATCCATTGAGTAATGAGTTAGGCGTAATGCGAAAAACATTGCTGTAT
>CAMPHX010000256.1 GCA_946886085.1 uncultured Flavobacteriales bacterium
ATTCATAAGATAATTATAATCATTTTGCTCGGCTTATATATGGTTCCCAATTTAATAACGTTCTCGCTTTGTCAATATTAGGCTGACGTTGCATTGGGTCATCTTTAGGTAATTCTTTGTAAATAATTTTTTGGGTTGTGCCTGTTAGTTTAATGATTTCTTCGGCAAACTCTAAAATGGTTATTTCATCAGGATTACCAATGTTTACAGGTTCAGCATAATCGCTAAAAAGTAATCTGTAAATTCCTTCAATTAAATCATCTACATAACAAAAAGAACGTGTTTGATTACCTTTTCCAAAAACAGTTAAATCTTCACCACGCAACGCTTGTCCGATAAAAGCGGGTAATACTCTACCATCATTCAATCGCATTCTTGGTCCGTAAGTATTAAAAATTCGTACAATTCTGGTTTCTACACCATGGTATCTATGGTAAGCCATGGTTATTGCTTCCTGAAATCTTTTTGCTTCATCATAAACACCTCTTGGTCCTATAGGGTTTACGTTTCCGTAATATTCTTCCGTTTGTGGATGAACCAATGGATCGCCATACACTTCTGAGGTAGATGCAATAAGCATTCTCGCATTTTTGTTTTTTGCTAATCCCAATAAATTATGAGTTCCTAAAGAACCCACTTTTAAGGTTTGTATAGGGATTTTTAAATAATCGATAGGAGAGGCGGGAGAGGCAAAGTGAAGGATATAATCTAACTTACCGGGAACATAAACATAGTTGGAAACATCATGATGATAAAACTCAAAATTTTCTAGGGGAAAAAGGTGTTCAATGTTTTTGAGGTCTCCGGTTATCAGGTTGTCCATGCCAATTACATGAAAACCTTCATTGATAAATCTATCACACAAATGAGAGCCTAAAAAACCTGCTGCTCCGGTGATTAGTACGGTTTGAGGTTGGGTGTTTGAAGTTTGAGTTTCCATTTAATTAGAGATTAAAAATTAGATATTAGAGATTTATGGGTTAATAGTTTTACAATCATTTGTTTAATTTCTAATTTCTAATTTGCAATTTATATAATTCGTTTAATAATTCTAAGTTTATGCGAATACCTGTTGGTTTCCGCATTAAAAATTCCCTGATGATCTATACTGTCAATTCTTACTTTTCCTGAGGCATGTATAATTTTGTTGTCGCTAAGCATAATGCCAACGTGAATAATTTTTCCTTCTTCGTTATCAAAAAAAGCTAAATCGCCACTTTCCGATTCTTCAATAAAACTAAGTGTTTGTCCGATGTTTGCTTGTTGGTAAGCATCTCTAGGTAATTTAAATCCGATACTTTTATAAATTATTTGAGTAAATCCCGAGCAATCAATACCAAAAGGCGAACGACCTCCCCATAAATATGGCGCATTTAAAAATAACAATACATGGTCGGCAATTAGTTCTTTTTTTGGTGCTGATGGTAAAATTTCGTTGCCATCAAATTCAAAGTTTAAATCGGAAAAATGAACGTTTTTATCTTTAAAATTGGGAAGTGTACTGCCAATAACTAAAGGAGTTAGTTGGTTGGTGCGTTTGTTTTTTACAATGCTTAATAAATCTCCTGACACAATTGGTTCGGCTTGGTTGATAGCTTCATATTCTTCTTCAGAAATTTCAGCTATTTGTTTTTCATCTACCCAACATTCGTAGTTATCGTAAGCGGTTTTAATTTTTTTCCAACCTTTACGCTTTTCTTCATAAATAGAAAAAACTTCACCAAAGAGGAGCTGTGTTACCATTTCGCTTTTATCGGATGGTTCAGCTCTTCCCGGGACTACACTTAAACTACAAATGCCGTATTTCACTATAATTAGCGTTTAAATCTATTATACATTTTCAATAACAATAGCAGAAGCTCCGCCACCACCATTACAAATTCCTGCGGCTCCTAATTTACCGTTGTTTTGTTTTAATACATTAATTAAGGTTACCACAATTCTAGCACCTGAGTTTCCTAGTGGGTGACCTAAAGAAACCGCTCCACCGTTTACATCTACTTTTTCCGGATTTAATCCTAATTCTTTCATATTGGCTAACCCAACTACAGCAAAAGCTTGATTTAATTCCCAATAATCGATATCACCAACAGATAAGTTAGCTTTTTTCAATGCTTTTGGAATAGCCAAAGATGGTGCAGTAGTAAACCATTCTGAATCTTGAGCAGCATCGGCATAACTCACAATTTTAGCTAGAGGTTTTAATCCTAAGCTTTCCATTTTTTCTTTGCTCATTAAAATTAGGGCAGAAGCACCATCATTTAATGTTGAAGCATTGGCAGCGGTTACTGTTCCTTCTTTATCGAAAGCAGGACGTAAACCCGGAATTTTGTCTAACATTACGTTAGTATATTCTTCATCTTTAGTAACCAAAATTGGGTCACCTTTACGTTGAGGAACTTCTACAGGAACTACTTCATTGTCAAATTTTCCTGCATCCCAAGCTGCTTTAGAGCGGTTGTAAGAAGTAATAGCAAAGTTATCTTGCTCTTCTCTTGAAATATTTTTTTTTGTTGCACATGTTTCGGCACAATTTCCCATGTGTTTGTTGGTATAAACATCCCACAAACCATCTCTAATCATACCATCTACCATCGTTACATTACCTAATTTTACTGCTGAACGAGCATCATAATAATGAGGTACCATGCTCATGTTTTCCATTCCACCGGCAACCACACAGTCGTTATCTCCTGTCATAATAGATTGAGCAGCTAAAGAAATGGCTTTCATACCTGAGGCACAAACTTTATTTACAGTAGTTGCAGGAGTATTATTACTTAAACCTGCAAAAATTGCTGCCTGACGAGCAGGAGCTTGACCAACATTGGCTTGCATTACATTACCCATAAACACTTCATCCACATTTTCGGGAGCTAAACCGATTTTTTTTATTGCTCCGCTAATAGCTGCTGCACCTAATTTGGTAGCAGGTACGCTAGATAAACTTCCTAAAAAACTTCCTATTGGTGTTCTTACTGCAGATACGATATAAACTTCTTTCATTTTTAGTATATTTTAAATTGAGCTAATATTTTTATTACCCCACGAAATTAGACTTTTTTCGTTAATTGAAAAGTGAAATAAAGCATAGTTTTATTTTTTGTTGCAAAGCGTTTTGCAAATAAGTGGAGCCAAATTCGTTTGTTTTGAGTGGTTAGGAAAGAGAGATTAGAAAATAGAAGCTAGATATTAAAATAGAACTATAATCAACTCAGGTAAGCCGTCATTTTGCCATTAACAAATTCGATAGAAATATGATCTTTTAGTGTGGTAGAAAGTGATAAACCAACATAGTGGGTGCCAATAGGATAGCGCTTGTTGTTTCTATCAACCAATACAACAGTTGACATTCTTCTGAGGTTAAAATTTAAAAGGTATTTAACCCCATAAATAAGGGTTTTTCCCGAGTTAAGTACATCATCCACTAAAATAACTACTTTGTTTTCAATTTC
>CAMPHX010000257.1 GCA_946886085.1 uncultured Flavobacteriales bacterium
AATCATTCCAACCAAACTCAAGTTATTGATGAAAAAATAACAGAGCAATTATCGGAAGAAAAAACACCTTTGTTGGTTGAAGATATAAAACAAAAAGAAATAGTTGATAATCAAACTCCTGAAAACAATAACAAAACTGTTGCAGATTTAGACGTACATGCAGAAGTGTTAAGTTCAACAGTATGTTTAGGTCAGCAGGTAGTATTTAAATCAAAAGTTAATGCTTACAACCCATCTTACTTATGGGACTTTGGTGACGGAACAACATCTAATAATGCACAACCACATCATGTTTATGATAAAGCTGGAAATTATGAGGTAACATTAACTGTTGTGAATAATGAAACCAAACAAAAAACAGTTGAAAATGTAGGAAGTGTAACTATTCTTCCAACACCAACTAAAGAGTTCACTTATACAGAAGAAGCGTTGGCTCACGATAAAAATAAATTTTCTTATCCTGCTACAACTCTTAAAACAGAAAACCAAAACATTACTGCTTATTTGTGGAAAACGAATGATGGAAGAACATCTACAGAAGCAACGCCAAGTTTTGTTTTTGAAGACAAAGGAACTTATGATGTAAAGCTAATGCTTACCCATCAATCAGGTTGTTATGTTGAGTTTACTAAATCGGTAGAAATTACCTTAGATATGGACTTGTTAGCTCCATCAGGATTTATTCCTAATAGTTCTATAGAAGAAAATCAAACGTTTATTCCTAAAGCATTATTAGGTTGGGATGTAAATTTCAAAATGATTATTACTGATAAAAGTGGTAAATTAATTTACGAAACTACTGATAAGTTCAAGCCTTGGAATGGTAAGCTAAACAACTCAGGAGAGCAACTTCCAAACGATATTTACTTATGGAAAGTGGTGACTTATGATGCAAATGGAAAAGCATATCATCATAATGGTACTATTCGCTTAATGAATAAATAAGAACTGCCCATAAAGCCCGATAACTTCGTTACTCTCATATTAAAAATCAGTCATTTACTTTAGTAAACTCCTGATTTTGATATTTTGAAAGCCTCGTACTCGAACTTTATGGCTCAGCCTCTCCTTTAAAGACGAATGTTAAATAGTTTTTTAAAGGAGACTCCCCAAAAAAATAAGATGACAAAATTCATGGTTTTATAAATTAAAACCACCGAATTTTGCATGAAGTAGTTTAAAGCCTACTTCAATATAATGCAAGCAGAAAAAACGTATATAAAGCAAAAAACAACTTGTTACCATTGTGGTGAAGATTGCTTGGAAGAAACATTGGTTTTCGATAGTAAATCTTTTTGTTGCGTAGGGTGTAAATCTGTTTATGAAATTCTTAATCAGAATGATTTATGTAATTATTATGATTTGGAAAAAACACCGGGCATTTCTCCTCCCAAAAATGTTTCTAAAAAACACGAATACCTCGAAAATCAAGAAATAGTTGAAAAATTAATTGATTTTAAGGATGATGAACGCATGTTGGTTACTTTCTATTTACCACAAGTTCATTGTAGCTCTTGCGTTTGGTTGTTAGAGAATTTGTACAAACTAAATCCACATGTATTTTCATCGAGAATTAACTTTCTAAAGAAAGAGCTTAAACTGTCTTTCAATTACCATCAACTTTCGTTAAGGCAATTGGTAGAATTACTGGCTTCAATAGGTTACGAACCCGAAATTAATTTTTCAGATACATCAAAAGATAAAAAGTATAAAATAGACAGAAGTTTAGTCTATAAGCTAGGAATTGCCGGATTTGCTTTTGGTAATATTATGATGTTGAGTCTGCCCGAATATTTTGGCTTAGACGATATAAAAGAACTTTCGTTTGCCAAATTCTTTGGATACATCAATATTTTACTTTCCTTGCCTGTGTTGGTTTATAGTGCGTCAGATTATTTAAAATCGGCTTGGGTAGCTCTAAAACACAAAACAATTAATATAGATATTCCCATTGTGTTGGGAGTAATAGCTTTGTTTTTCAGAAGTGTTTATGAAATTGTTAGTCACCAAGGAGCAGGATATTTAGATTCGCTGGTAGGATTGATTTTCTTTATGTTGTTGGGAAAGGTTTTTCAGCAAAAAACCTATGCCGTACTTTCTTTTGAGAGAGATTATAAATCGTATTTTCCAATATCATCAACCATTATTAAAGAAAACGGAGAGGAGGTGAGTATTGCTGTTTCTGAACTTAAAAAAGGCGACATCATCTTAATAAGAAACAATGAGATTATTCCTGTAGATGCAGAACTGGTAGCAGGTGAAGCAAAAATTGATAATAGTTTTGTTACAGGAGAATCTTTACCCGTAGATATTAAAGTGGGTGCAAAAATTTATGCCGGAGGAAAACAAAAAGGAGAAGCCATAAAATTAAAAGTGCTGAAAGAAATTTCTAATTCTTACTTAACTCAATTGTGGAATGATGAAGCTTTTACCAAACAAAATCAGGATCAGTTTGCAGGAATAACCAATGCCATTAGTAAGTATTTTACGTTGATAATTATTGCAATAGCTTTGGGCAGTTTGTTTTATTGGTGGAATATTGATAAAAAAATTGCCATACATGCTTTTACATCGGTTTTAATTATTGCTTGTCCTTGTGCGTTGGCTTTATCCGCACCATTTACTTTTGGAAATGTGCTGAGAATTTTCGGTAGAAATAAATTTTACCTCAAAAACGCTTCTGTTATAGAGCAGTTAGCAAAAATCAGCACCATTGTTTTTGATAAAACAGGAACACTAACACAGGCAGCAAACTCCTCTATTTCTTATATTGGAGAGCAAATGAATAACGATGAGTTAAATGCTGTAGCTTCGTTGTTAAGACAGTCATCACATCCACTTAGTAAACTAGTTTTTGCAACATTAGAGAATTACCAATTAGTAGAAACAAAAGAGTTTGAAGAAGTGTTGGGTAAAGGAATTGTGGCAACAGTTAATGGAAAAACGGTAAAAATTGGTTCTGCAAATTTTGTTGAAACCACAAAAGAAGATGCAGCAACAACATCTGTAGTTTATGTAAAAATTGACAATAAACTATTAGGAAGATTTCAGTTAGAAAATGCCTACAGAAAAAACCTAAAAACGGTAATTCATCAATTACAACAAAACTTTAAACTACATTTAGTATCGGGCGATAATGACAGTGAGCAACAAAGGTTGTTAGCGTATTTTTCTAAAGAAAATGCTTTTTTATTTAATCAGACTCCCGAGCAAAAACTTAAGTACATAAAAGAACTACAACAGCAAAATGAAAAAGTAGCCATGATTGGTGATGGGTTAAATGATGCTGGAGCTTTAAAACAAAGTAATGTAGGTATTTCTATTTCTGAAGATGTAAATACTTTTTCTCCTGCTTGCGATGCTATTTTAGATGCTGAGGTGTTTGAAAAATTACCCTTGTTTTTTAAATACGCCAAAACAAGCATTAACATAGTAATTGCAAGTTTTG
>CAMPHX010000258.1 GCA_946886085.1 uncultured Flavobacteriales bacterium
CTATAGTAGTAGGAATAACATACACATTAGCGTTAAATTGTTTAGCGTAGTTATTTAAAAAAGTATTTCCGGCTATAATGGTTTTTGAATAAGCAATTATAGATTTTGTTTTATCAGGAAATTTTAACCAACTTAGGTTTTGATTTGCATTCGAAACGTCTTTTAACCAAATAGCATCATCGAAATCAAAAATTATTTCTTTTTTAAAAAGTTTACTATATATCCATTCAAAATAAGCAGGACCGACCATTGCAGCTTCTCTATGGATAAATAGTTTATCGTATTGATGTATTTTTAAAAGGAGCAAATGTCTATTTAACAAGCCTTTTAAAATACCTAATGTTTTTTTTAATAAAAATCCTTTTTGATAGAAAATTTTCCATGTTGCTTCATCTAAAAAAGATAAGGTGTCATAGTCAATATTTTCATCTTTAAAAAAAGAGAAATATTGCTCAAACCTAAATCGTTGGCTCGGAGCAGAGTTAGTAGGGTAAGGTGTTAAGAAAAGTATTTTTGTCATCTTAGTTTTCAACCCAAAAAGGAGGTAGTTTTTCAGTAATTTCTATGTTTTCAAATTTTGAACTTTCTCTAGCTCCGGCATCTTTTGCCCATGTGGCCATTTTTTGAATGCCTGTTTCTAATGAGGTAAACTTATCTATTCTAAAAATTGTTTTGGCTTTTTGATGGTCTGCATGTGCATGAACCACTTCGTTTCTGGGATCTAAATGCATTATAGGCTGATTAATTCCCATAGCATTTTGTATGGTTTTTGCTAATTGTAAAATAGTATATTCTTGGTCTGCACCAATGTTAAAAATTTCGTTTTCGGTTGCTTTAATGTTCACACAGTTGGCAATATATGGAGCTACATCATCAATATAACTAAAAGCTCTTGTTTGGAGTCCATCACCAAAAACTGATAATGATTTACCTTGCATTAACTGATTCATAAAAATTCCAATCACATTTCTGTATTTATCTCCAATGTTTTGATATTCTCCATAAACATTGTGTGGACGAAAAATGGTATAATTCAACCCAAACATTTCGTGGGCAGTTTTTAGATCTAACTCCACAGCATATTTTGCTACTCCATAAGGATCTTCAGGTTGAGGGTTCATGTCTTCTCGCATAGGAGGGGTTAAAGCCCCATATACTGCTATAGAAGAAGTAAATACAAATCTTTCTACTTTGTGTTTAATGGATTCGTTAATCAGGTTAATGCTGCCAATTAAATTATTATTGTAGTTGAAACGTCTGATAAAATGACTTAATCCTTCTGCTGCATAGGCGGCTAAATGATAAACATAATCAAATTTATAATCGATAAACAATTGTGATATTAGTTTTTCATCGGTAACAGAACCTTTAATAAAAGTAGCTTCATTATTTACAAAATCCTCAAAACCACCACTTAAATCATCAAGAACTATAACTTTATGTCCTAATTTGATTAAATGATTGGTAACATGAGCTCCAATAAAACCCGCTCCTCCGGTAACTAATGATGTTGGCATAGTTGTTTATAAATCTAATGTGTTTGACAAAAATAAACAAAACAGAAAAACTAATACGATAAATTTAAAGTTAGAAGAATTTACGATAAGCATTATAAATAAACTCTAGCAATTTTTTGTTGTTGGGATAATCATTATGGGTTCTAGGAGGAGTATCCATTATAGCATCAAATTCAGTAGTTGAGAGCTCTAATTTTTTACATAAATACTCTTTGTCTTCATTTACTAAATTTATATCATAAGATTTACCCTTTAATTCTTCCAAAGCCTCTTCTCTGGTTATTTCACCAGAGCAAATTAAAGAAGAAGAGGTTGATTTACGGTAGTCAATATTAAATTTTTCAGGAAGTATATAAGATTGCACAAAACGAGTGTATCTTGATTCGTAATGTTTACCACCGTAATATTTCCAATTTAATTCATTTTCAAGCAAGGCAATAGCTTCTTTTTTAGAATATGGAAGGTAGTTAAGAAAATAAATGATTTTAATTCCCTTAAAAAATTTGTAATACATTTCTTTTAGAAAACCGAAAGTTGGAAAAGTTTTTAAAGGTTTGTTACCAAATTGTTTTTGAATAGCATACAGGTATTTTTCATCTTTAGCATCATAATGCCAACTTTTGGGTAAAATACCTTCAGTAGCAAAGTTTCCTCCGCTAAGTATGTATTTGATGTTGTGTTTTGAAGCTATTTTATGAAGTACAGCTAATATGGCAATGTCTGTAGGAGTTTCTATTTCAGGTACTGAAGCTTTTAAGAAAGATAGTTGTAAATCTTTAAATTCTTCCCAATCTAATACATGTGTATGTAAATCTATATTGAGTTTATGGAGTATTTTTTCTATATTATTTACTGCTAATTCCGAATTCCATCCGTTATCTAGATGAACTGCAAGTGGTTTTAAACCGAGCACTTTCGCTTTATAGGCAACATAACAACTATCAATACCACCACTAATACCTACTACACAATCATATTTTAGGTTTTTACCTGTTGCTTTAATTTTTTCAGTAATATCTTTAAGCTGTTGGTCGCTTGATTTTCCTCGGTACATCTGCTTTGCAGTATGTTCTAAAAAATTAGTACAATGATTGCAAAATCCATTTTCATCAAATGTAATTTCAGAGTCGGAAGTATCCATTACACATCTATTACATTGTTGGTAAATGTCTTTTTTCATAAATTAAAAGGTACTAATTTTTAGTTTTGAATAAGTTACAAAGGTATATTTTAATCAGACATATTTTTATATATAGCGGTAAAAAGCAATTAAATTATCATTCAATTTAGTTATTTTAGCCCATTGTTATTTATATATTAACTAAATGCTAGGGAGAAACCTTATTAATTCTGTACTTACTCAAATTCCTGTTTTTATATTGGGGATTGTTAGTGGAGTATTTTCTACAAGAATTTTGGGTGAAGAAGCAAAAGGAGTTTTTTCTTTATTTCAAGCAAATTATCTGTTATTTTTATTAATTTTTTCCTTTGGAATTCAAACAGGAGTGGTTTATTTCGTGTCAAGTAAAAAATATACAGAACAAATTGTTGTAGGAATTTCATCGGCAATTTTTTTGGTAAGTTCTAGCATTTTATTGGGACTATTGTTGACTACTTATTACCTTGATGTCAGCTCATTTTATTTGCCTGAAAACTATAATACAATACCTTATCTTATTTCGCTATTTGTTCTTTTTTTTCTATCTTTTTTTAATAATTTAATTACTTCCTTTTTTCAAGCTCGTTCTAAGTTTAATATCATTAATAGAGTTTCTATCATTAATAGTGTAATTAATGCGGCTTTATTTCCGATAATGTATTTTTATCTGCAAGAAAAACAAATTACGGTAGTTGAGAAATTTAATTACGTTTTAGTTGCTACATTGATGTTGTTATTATTAAACAGTATTATTTGG
>CAMPHX010000259.1 GCA_946886085.1 uncultured Flavobacteriales bacterium
ACAGGAAATAGACTATACCATCAACGTAATTAAAGAGTTATTTGGAAAATAATTAGAAAAGAAAAAAAATACAAAACTTAAATACAGACACATGAAATTTTTTATAGACACAGCAAACTTAGACCAAATTAAAGAAGCACAAGATTTAGGTGTTTTGGATGGCGTAACTACGAACCCGTCATTAATGGCAAAAGAAGGAATAACAGGTTATGATAATATTATGAAACATTACAAAGCCATTTGTGATATTGTAGATGGCGATGTTAGTGCGGAGGTAATTGCTACAGATTTTGAAGGAATAATTAAAGAAGGAGAATTTTTAGCTTCCTTACACCCTCAAATAGTGGTAAAAGTACCTATGATTAAAGAAGGAATTAAAGCGATTAAATATTTTTCTTCTAAAGGAATAAGAACCAACTGTACACTTATTTTTTCAGCAGGACAAGCACTATTAGCTGCTAAAGCTGGAGCAACGTATGTGTCTCCGTTTATTGGCAGATTAGATGATGTTTCCACTAATGGAATTCATTTAATTGCTGAAATAAGAATGATTTATGATAATTATGGTTACGAAACTCAAATTTTAGCCGCTTCAGTTCGTCATTCTATGCATATTATACAGTGTGCTCAAATTGGTGCTGATGTAGTAACTAGTCCGTTAAGTGCGATAACTGGTTTGTTAAAACACCCATTAACAGATAGCGGTTTAGCACAGTTTTTAGCCGACCATGCTAAAGGAAATAAATAGATTCAATTAGAAAATAGAGAATAGAAGTTAGATATTAGAGGTTTGAAGTTGTAAATTAAAACAAATAACCGTGAACTGATAAACCGTAAACTGATAACAATTAACGAATAACTCCAAACAATGCTAATAAAAATTTACCCAGAAAACCCTGATGAAAAAAGAATACAACAAACAATTGATGTGTTGAAAAAAGGTGGTGTAATTGTTTATCCAACAGATTCTGTTTACAGTATGGGTTGCGATATGACCAACAAAAGGGCAGTAGAGAAAATGGCTCAACTGAAAGGGGTTAAGTTAGAAGAAGCTAATTTTTCGTTGATATGTTATGATTTGAGTAATATTTCGGAATATACCGTTCAGTTTGGTACAGATATTTATAAAATGATGAAAAGAGCTTTGCCTGGACCATATACCTTTATTTTAAATGCCAATAAAAATATTCCAAAATTGTTTCAGTCTAAAAAACAAACCATTGGTATTCGTGTGCCGAATAATAACATTGCTCGAACAATTGTCAACCAATTAGGAAACCCTATGTTGTCAACTTCTGTGCACGATGATGATGAAATTTTGGAGTATACTACCGACCCGGAGTTAATTCACGAACGTTATGACGGACAGGTTGATCTAGTAATAGATGGTGGCTATGGAAATAACGAAGCATCAACAGTAATAGATTGCACAGGAGAAACACCAGAAATTGTTCGACAAGGAATTGGCGTAGTGGATTTTTAAGTGAAACTTCATTGCGTTTAATTTAAATTTTCCGATTTTAATACATTAATTTTACCAATCAATTTAAAACATAAAAAATGAGTTTATTAGTTATAGGGACAGTGGCTTTTGATGCTATTGAAACCCCTTTTGGAAAAACAGATAAAATTGTTGGTGGTGCTGCTACCTTTATTAGTTTATCTGCTTCAAATTTTGTTAAAAAAACCAATATCGTTTCTGTTGTTGGTGGCGATTTCCCTAAAGAAGCAATGGAAATGTTACAAAAACATAATGTTGATTTGGAAGGATTGGAAATCAGAGAAAATGAAAAAACGTTTTTTTGGTCAGGTAAATATCACAATGATATGAATACAAGAGATACGTTGGCTACTGAGTTAAATGTATTAGAAACTTTCGATCCTAAAATTCCTGCAAATTACCAAGATTGCGAATTTTTAATGTTAGGAAACTTAGCTCCGGCTATTCAAAAGAAAGTAATTAACGGCTTACATAAACGTCCGAAATTAATTGTAATGGATACCATGAACTTTTGGATGGATATTGCCTTAGATGAATTAAAAAGTACCATTTCTATGGTGGATGTATTGTCTATTAACGATGAAGAAGCTCGTCAGCTTTCGGGTGAATACTCTTTGGTAAAAGCTGCTCAAAAGATTTTGGCTTTAGGTCCTCAGTATTTAATTATTAAGAAAGGAGAGCATGGAGCTTTACTATTTGATAAAGAAAGTGTGTTTTTTGCTCCGGCATTACCATTAGAAGATGTTTTTGACCCAACAGGTGCAGGAGATACTTTTGCAGGAGGATTTATTGGTTATCTAGCAGAAACAGGCGATATTTCTTTTAATAATATGAAACGTGCTGTAATTTATGGTTCAGCAATGGCTTCTTTTTGTGTAGAGAAATTCGGAACAGAAAGATTAGAGTATTTAACACCAACTGAATTGGAAGATAGAGTTCATCAGTTCATCAATTTAGTTCAGTTTGATATTAGCTTGGTGGATGGAATGAAGGTATAAAGTTTCAAGTTAAACCTCGACTTTTTAACTCAATAACAACTCTCACAATACATTTTTTTCACGCTTAAGTCTTTAAGTAATTGAAAACTCATATTAGGATACCCGAATAGATTGCAAAATCTTTTCGGGTTTAATTTTTTAGCTTTTTCCATAAACATCAGGTATTCATTTTCAGGAACAAGCTTTTTGTTGTATATGGCAGCAGTTAAAAAAGTAAATAAAAATTCTTCGTCAATATGGGGTTTCTCAGCCCACGGTTTCATTAGTTCAATGGTCCAATTTAGTCGCATTTGGAAAATAAAATACTGAGCTACTTTAAAGGTTTGATCTCTATTTAATTGAGATTGAAGCAACATCTTTTTTACTTCATTGAGTGCTTTATCACGCTGCGGAAATTGCATGGATTCATAATAAAAATCAGCAGAAATAATATGGAAATTAAGCAACAACTGACTGATTTTCCAGTTCTCTATGCCTAAATTATAAAGTGCTTTAATATCTCTCAATAAAAATTTAGGATCTTTTACTCTGTTGTAATTTTCTGTCCATAAAAGCAATTCTAAAGTTACTTTATTATAAAGTAAATAAGGGTTTGTAGGATCAACTATCAATTGGGTTTTAACATCTCTAAGTAAATAATTGTTCAAGCTGTCTCTGTTTTCACTCTTACTGTAAAGCCATTTAGCAGCAATAATATTATTGTTAAGACTTATGGCTTCTTTTACAAAAGGAATTTTTGTATTAAAGAGTAAATCAACATCAATTTTACCATTTTCAATATTGTCTATAGCTACAGATTGATAAAGTTTAGCTCCTTTATAATCTTTCTTTTTTATAGATAGTTTATAACGTTCAGGAATTACTTTTATTAATTCTTCGTCCATATATACCTTTTCCACATAAAGTACAACTTTAGCATTTCTTTGGTC
>CAMPHX010000260.1 GCA_946886085.1 uncultured Flavobacteriales bacterium
TTCATACCCTTGCTTTGAGAAAACAAAAGTGTAAAAAGTATTTGATGAATCTAGACCAATACCGAAATATCCATTTTCATCGCATTGATGACTTAAAATACCATTTTTTGAAAATACTGTAACAATTGGATATTCTAAACATTGCTCTAAAGTATCAAAATATGGTTTATAACCCCTATCTACATCTGTGGGCTTATAGTAATTAATTAAAGTTCTAGTATTTAAGAGTGTAGAATCTTTTTCATAATTTTTAACATAGAGTAAGGAATCAAATACAAAACCACTTAATGCTAAATGTCTTTGAGCATTAATTTTTAAAACAGCACTTAAAACAAAAAAAATGACTAATAAATAACGATATGGCTTCATAATTATAAATAGTTATCTCACATTTTTATATGAGGTATAAACATTAAGTTTTTTGCTTTTTCTTTTTGGCAGCAGGAAAAAGAATATTATTTAAAATCAATCTATATCCGGGAGAATTCGGGTGTAGATTTAAATCGGTGGGAGGGTCGCCAACTTTGTGTTGATAGTCTTCAGGGTCATGTCCGCTATAAAAAGTCCAAGTGCCTTTGCCCATTGTGCCGTGTATGTACCTAGCAATGTTTAAAGATTTATTTTCTCCCATAACTAATACATCTTTTTTAATATATTGCTTATTGTAAGAAGTGGTTTGCCCATAAAATCCTTTAATAATTTTTTGATGGTTTTGACAAAGCATAGTGGGAACAATATCCCATTTTGCTGAAAAATCAAACAAAGTAAAATTATCTAAGTTTTGTGGAGTGTTTACATGGATAGGCACAGTAGCATCAATGGTAGAAAATTCGTATTCGTACGGATTTGTTTTTAGGGTATAATCTTCAAAAGCAAAAGTTTTACTGTAGTCGAGTTGCTCACTGTAGTTTGGAGTAGTACCATCACCATCAAACATAGATTCGCAAATATCTAAATCTTCAGCAGATAAAGCAATATCTAATGCATCTGTTCCTGAACACATGGCAAAGAGAAAACCGCCACCAACGGTAAATTCTTTTATTTTTTTTGCTACTCCTAATTTTAATTGAGATACTTTGCTAAACCCAAGCTTTGCAGCTGTTTCTTCGTTGTACCTAACTTGTTCTCTATACCAAGGTGCATTTTTGTAAGCAGAATAAAATTTTCCATACTGTCCCGTAAAATCTTCATGATGAAGATGAAGCCAATCGTATAATGGTAATTTGCCATTTATAATTTCTTCATCATAAATAACATCATAAGGAATTTCTGCATAAGTTAAAACTAGTGTTACGGCATCATCCCAAGGTTGTTTATTTTTAGGAGAATAAACAGCAATTTTTGGAGCTTTCTCAAGTTTTACGGCATCCATATTTATTTCCGGGTCAGCAATTTCTTGCAGAATAGTATTGGCTTTTACATCAGCAATAACTTCAAAAGAAACCCCTCTAATTAGTAGCTCTTCTTCTAATGCTTTTACATGTTGCACCATAAAACTTCCTCCTCTGTAATTCAGTAACCACTGTACCTCTAGATTATTTTCTAATACCCAATAAGCAATTCCGTATGCTTTTAAATGATTGCGTTGAGCATCATCCATAGGAATAAGCAATTGTGTAGCATTTGCGACAATACTTATACAAAGAAATAATATGAGGGCAATAATTTTCATTGAATCAAATTTACTTTTAAAATTAATAAAAGTAACTATAGGAACCTGTTAAAAGATTGTAAAATTAGAAAGGAGCGTCATCCAAATTAGGGTTGAAGTCATCAAAATCATCATTTATATCGTTCATTTTAGATGATTTTACTATTGTTGCTCCGCTATCAAATTCATCTCCTTTAACATTTATTTGCATACTCTGCGGAAAATCTCCATGTTCAAAAGAGTTTTCATCATTGTCCATGAATTTAGCTAATTCATTAACGAATTTAAGGTTGACATCACAAACAGCACCATTTCTGTGTTTTGCTATAATAATGGTTGCTTTCCCATCCGTTGGGTTACCATCTTCATCTTCAGTAATACCATAATAAGCAGCTCTATGAATAAATTGAACCATATCGGCATCTTGCTCAATAGAGCCTGACTCTCTTAAATCTGATAATTGTGGACGTTTATTTCCTCCTCTAGTTTCAACAGCTCTACTTAATTGTGATAATGCTAAAACAGGAATGCTTAGTTCTTTTGCAATACTTTTTAAGGAACGAGAAATCATACTAATTTCTTGCTCTCTGTTTCCACCACCTTTAGCACTATCATTTCCCCCCGACATTAACTGAAGGTAATCTATAATTAGCAATTGAATGTTATGTTTGGCTTTTAGTCTTCTTGCTTTTGCACGTAATTCAAAAACAGATAAACCTGCAGTATCATCAATAAAAATAGGAGCTTCACTTAATTCTGTAATTCTAGATTGAATTTGTTGAATTTCGTCATTTCTTAAGTTTCCGCTTCTTAGTTTTTCTGATGAAATTTCGGATTCTGCAGAAATTAAACGAGTAACCAACTGAAGTGATGACATTTCTAAAGAGAAAAACGCTACCGGAATTTTATAATCAACCGCTGCATTTCTGGCTAAGGAAAGTACATAAGAGGTTTTCCCCATTGCCGGACGAGCAGCAATAATTACCAAATCGGAAGGTTGCCAGCCGGAAGTTACTCGGTCTAAAGATGTAAATCCTGATGGAACACCAATTACACCAGATTCTTTATTTTTAGCAGTTTCTATTTGTTTTAAAGCTGCCGAAATTAATTCCGATACACTTTCAAAACTTTTACGAATGTTACCTTCTGCAACAGAAAATAAAGAAGATTCTGCTTGGTCTAATAAATTAAAAACATCTGTGGTATCATCATAAGCATTGGTGATAATTTCAGATGAAATTCTAATTAACTCTCTTAAAATATATTTTTGGGCAATAACCCTTGCGTGAAATTCTATATTTGCTGCTGAGGCAACTCTATTAGTTAATTGAGTAACATAATAAGCACCTCCTACAATATCTAATTCTCCTCTTTTTTTAAGCTCTGAGGTCACGGTAAGTAGGTCAACTGCTTGAGACTTCTCAAACAAATATTGTATAGCCGCAAATATTTTTTGATGACTTTCTTTGTAAAAACTTTTTGGTTGAAGAATATCTATTGCAGTATTTACAGCTTCTCTTTCTAACATTAATGCCCCTAAAACAGCCTCTTCTAAATCTACTGCTTGTGGCGGTAATTTACCGTGCTCTAAGGGGGAACCAACTTTTGTTAATGCAAAATTTCTTTGTGTTGTTTTTTTTCTGTTTTCCTCTGCTGCCATAGTTCAAAAATACAAATATTGTTGAGAAGTAAACGGCTATTTAAAAAGATTATTTTTCTTTTTTCAAGATAAAAAATAGCTATTGTGCATCAGTAAATTAACAAGTTACTCACGAC
>CAMPHX010000261.1 GCA_946886085.1 uncultured Flavobacteriales bacterium
ACCTAATTCATGGTAATACACTTTATGAAATTCATTTTTGGCTGCCAATTCTTCCCCTGGTTTTGGCGGAGCATAACCGCTGTAATAAAAACCGTTTTTGTGCCAAGAAACACCTGAAAATTTCACCCATTGAATATGGTCGCTAAGCAATTTTTTAGTGGCAATTTCCATTACTCTAATGGATGTCCAATCTGAACCCGACTCAGAAATGCCATAAGCTAAATATTTTTCGTCTTTAGAAACACTTGTGAATTTAACTGCCACAGAACCATCTTCTGATAAGGTGTTGGGGTCGAGTAACACTTCTTCAACATCAGACTCAGTTTTTAA
Source organism: uncultured Flavobacteriales bacterium (assembly GCA_946886085.1). Next base: position 331 of record CAMPHX010000261.1, read on the forward strand.
AATATAATATACACTATGGTTTTGTTTTCCATCGTTTTTGGTGAAAATAGTAAAGTTGGTATAATGGCTAGGGATGCCTTTGGTTTCATAATCCCATAAGTTTGTTAGTTGTTTGTGAATGTATTTTCTGTAAGGGATTTCTGCTAAATAAAGTTCAGTAGTTTTATTTTGAAGGTTAACCCAATTCATAGTTTCTTCACTATTATCATCTTCTAGCCATCTATAAGGGTCTTTTACTATGGTTCCAAAATATTCTTCTTCAACTTCATCAGTTCTGGTTTCAGGATAAGTGATTTTTTGCTGAGCGAATACGTTTAACAAACATAATTCGGCTATAAGTAGGATAAATAAATGTTTCATTTTTTATAAATTTTTAAGAGGTAAAGTTACTCAAAAATGCATTTATTTTTTGATGTGTTAGGATATCTTCACAATTAAATGCAATGGTTAAATTATCATTTGAATGAATAAGTGTTACCTATATTAGAAAATATTAGGAACACTTCTTCGGGTCATTTTTAAATCTTGTAAAATGGCAGATTTTATTTTTATGGTAAACAAATAACTTTGTCTAATACCAAAAGGAATCCAGTTAAAACTCATTTCCCAACAGTGTAAATCTCTGTAAATATCTACTGTAGTATAGGTTAATTCTTTGGTTTCAAAATCATAACCTGAGGTAAAACCAACTTTCCATTTTTGAGTTAAGCTAAAATCTCCCGAGAAATTAAGTGTTTGAACAGTAGTAGTTTCAAATTGTGGCTTTGAATAACGGATGTTGTAGTTTACATTAAAAGTCCAAGGCACATTAAAGTCTATGTATGCCTGTGGGTTCGATCTGATGTAAGCCAATTCCTCTTCAGTGCCGTAACTGCTGGTTTTTTCTTCTTTATTGGCGGTGTTGGTTTTGCTTCTCAATGAAAATCCAACAGCTAAATTAGAGCTGATTAATCTACCAACTTTCCCGCTTTTGTTGTATTCAAACAAATTGATTTTTCTCCCTAAACTATCCAACTGATAAGGGTCTAGTTGAGCATTATAATTTAAAGTAATTACTCTAAAAATGTTGGTACGGGCATCAATGTTAATGTTGCTCCAATTTAAAGAATCAGCAATCATGTTGTAACTGCTTCGGAAACCTAAGTTTTCTAGTAGTTTTATTTTTTTGTCCTCACCCAAGCTGTCTTTTCTGTTCCTCACTTTCATTTCAAAGTTGTTAAGTAAGCCTAGGTTAATATTTCCTGACTCTTGCCGGTTATTATTACCATAAATACCATTTTGAAAGATGGAATATTCAAATTTGTTGTTTAAGGAATCTCTATAGGTTTCTATACCTTGGGTGTTTTCAGGAATGTAGGAAAAACCAACAGATGGCGTTGCCACATGTCGGATAGCTTTAATCACATTACTTTTGTATTGATACATACCATATAATTTAGTGGTAACATTTACATTTAAATCGTAGGCACCTGTTCTTACAAAACCATTTACGGTATCTACAATTAATTCATTGGTGTTGTTATCCCACCTTTTTTCTAAGGATTCTATGTACCATGTTTCACTAAAATTGGCAGCGGGGTTTACGGTAAAGTGTTTAAACATTTTCATAGAAGTACTAATAGGGATGCTGTGTCTCATTCCTGTACGGAATTGTTTGCTTAATGCTTCCATGTTATTGAAAGTAAAAAGAGAATCTCCTGCCGTAACTTCATTCTTCATGTTCATGGAGTAACTTACTCCGAAATTGTCAAGAAAATCATTTCTTTTTCCCGGTTTATTGGTTTTCAGCGGTTGAAGTCGGCTAACATTAAAAGCTACTTCCGGTAAACGAACGGTTACTGATTTCGTTTGTACGTTTTGACTATGAAATCCATTTAAGGCTAAATTGAAGGGTTTTCCATCCCAAGATTTTTTATATGAAACAGTAGAATTAAAAGAGGCACTTAAGAAATCTTGCCCGCTACTATTAAAGTTGTTGGTAAAATTTTGACTTGTTCCAATATTTACATTTGCTGAGAAGTTGCTGGTTGGACGAGCTTTTGGATCTTGAGCATGATTCCATCTAAAAAAGAAATCTTGTTTTTCAGAATAATTGGATAAGCCTTCGATGCCATTTTTAAAGGTAGAAAACCTAACATCTAAATTACCACTGTAACGATACCTGTTTTTGTAATTAGAGATAAAATTTCCTGCCCAACTTCCTTTAGAATAAATATCTCCGGTAAGTTGTAGGTTAAGTTTGTCACTAACTCCCCAATAATAACCACCATTAAGTAAGAAAAATCCGTACTGACCGCTTTCTCCGGGAGTAGGAATTAAAATACCCGATTGTTGTTTGTCGGTATTTGGGAAAAAACCAAAAGGAATGCCAATTGGTGTTGGAACACCTTCAATAACCAAATTAGCGGGTCCGGTTACAATTTTGTCTTTTGGGATAATTTTTAATTTAGAAGCGCTAAAATAATAATGAGGATGTTTTTCGTTGCAAGTGGTATATTTTCCGTGTCTAATATACATTACGTTATCAGGGGTTTTGTACACTTTTTTGCCATGAATGTAGCTTTCTCCCTCATGTGTCATCACTTCGGTAATAATGCCTTTTTTCGTTTTAAAATTGTATTTTATTTCATGGGCATTAAAAACTTTTCCGGCTTCTTTCATCACAGGCTCGCCATAAAACTTTCCTAAAGAGTCTTGTTTTCCTTTGGCAATTACAATGTTGGAATCTATGTTTATTTCAACCTCTTCGGCTTTTAATTCGATATCATCGTAATAAACTTCAACGTTTCCGTATAAATAGACCATCTTATTTTTCATGTCAAATCTAATGGAGTCAGTTGATTTGTAATGGAGTTTTGACGATAAAGCATCTTTAGAAATAGCGCTATCGGGTACTAAATGCGTAGTAGAATCCGTTGTTGTTTCTTGCGCGACCAAATAAGGGGTTGTGCCAAACAATGCTATTGTTATTAAAAACAATACAACAGTCAATTTTTTGTTGGTATGAAACTTGGTTGCTTGCACAAAAAAATATATTTCATAAAGAGGTGTTTTTTAGTGAATTAATTCTTGATAATTATTAACATA
>CAMPHX010000262.1 GCA_946886085.1 uncultured Flavobacteriales bacterium
GAAAAATGACTATTTATAATGCCTTGGGAGCTAATACAACAACTGTAAACATTACGAAAAACGAAACTGCAGTAAACATTGCGAAAAACATCGATTTTAAAACATTTAATTATGATTTTTTTTGCGGATTGACAGAAAACAAAAACAATATGAAAGAAATATCAATTAATGACCTTGCTCATTTTTTAGAAGAAAAAGAGTTGCAAATTTTGGATGTTAGAATGCCTTGGGAACAACCAAAGTTAAATGATGAAAGAGTTGTTAATATTCCATTGCAGGAAATTCCACAACAGATGGAGCGTATAGATAAATCATTAAAAACATTGGTTTTTTGCCAACATGGAGTTCGAAGTGTTAATTGTATTGAATTTTTGGAAAATCAGGGGTTTGATAAGTTAATTAACCTTCGTGAAGGAATTGTAGATTGGAAATAATAATAACTACCACATGAAAAAAGCATTAGTAGCAGGAGCGATATCTCCCGAAAAAATAGCCACATCCATAGCTCATCATCAAGTTAAAACAAATATTGGTGGACATGCTATATTTTTAGGACAAGTTAGAGCTGACGAAATAGATGGTAAAGCAGTAAAAGCAATAGATTATACTGCTTATGAGGAAATGGCAGAAAAAGAGTTTCATCAGATAAGAGAAGCCGCTTTTGAAAAATTTGATTTAACCTGTTTACATATTTACCACAGTTTGGGCATTGTAAAAGCAGGAGAAATATGTTTATTTGTTTTCACATCATCTAAACATAGAGCAATGGCTTTTGATGCTTGTCGATTTATTACCGAAGAAATTAAGGCAAAAGTGCCTGTTTTTGGTAAAGAAATTTTTGAAGATGATTCTCATCAATGGAAAAAGAATAGTTAAGTCTTCAACATTTAGTGTTAGTAAAACCATTATAACACTCCATTTCACAACGGAAAATGTAGTATTTTTACCAAAACTAATTTCCTATTTCAATTTATGAACGAAATTTTTTCACCTTCATTTAATAGAGCTGTAGAGCAACTTTCATCATTACCGGGAATAGGTAGAAAAACGGCTACCCGATTGGTATTGCATTTATTAACTAGGACAAACGAAGAATTAAATTCTTTCGGTACTGCTTTTTCATCATTGGCAAGTCAGATAAACTACTGCGAAAGTTGTTATACCATTACTGAAAATACACAATGTAGTATTTGCACACATCCCAACAGAAATGACCAAACTATTTGTGTTGTTGAAAATGTATTAGATGTTTATGCGATTGAAAATACCAATCAATTTAAAGGAAAATACCATGTGTTAGGAGGTATTATTTCTCCAATGGAAGGAATTGGTCCGAACGATGTTAAGTTAAATGAACTTTTTGAACGCATCAGGAATGAAAATACGCAAGAACTAATTTTAGCCTTAAGTGCCACCATGGAAGGCGATGCAACTAATTTTTACATCTTTAAAAAACTAAAAGATTTTCCGATAAAAATTACCACCATTGCTAGAGGAATTGGCATAGGTGACGAACTGGAATATACTGATGAACTTACGCTTGGACGTTCTATTCTTAATAGAGTACCTTTTGAAAATACTTTAACCTTGCGTTAATAATTTATTTCCATGCAACTATCTATTATTATTGTCAATTACAACGTAAGAAACTTTTTAGAACAGTGTCTTACTTCTGTTTTTAAGGCAACAAATGGAATTGCAGCAGAGGTTTTTGTGGTCGATAATAATTCTTCGGATGATTCTTTGGAGATGGTTAGTCAACAATTTCCTGAAGTAATAATTATTGCTAATAAAGACAATGTTGGTTTTTCTAAAGCCAATAATCAGGCAATGGCTATTGCTAAAGGAGAGTATATTTTGTTGCTCAATCCAGATACGGTGGTAGAAGAAGATACCTTTAGTAAATGTATTGAATTTTCAGATCAACATCCCGACTTAGGTGGTTTGGGAGTAAAAATGGTTGACGGAAGTGGAATTTTTCTTCCAGAATCTAAAAGAGGGTTACCAACTCCCTCTGTTTCATTTTATAAAATTTTTGGATTATCTGCTATTTTTCCTAAATCTAAAACTTTTGCCAAATACCATTTAGCTTATTTAGATAAAGATGAAACCAACGAAATAGAAGTGTTATCAGGGGCTTTTATGTGGATAAGAAAAAGTGTTTTAGATAAAATTGGTTATTTAGATGAAGCCTTTTTCATGTATGGAGAAGACATCGATTTATCCTTCAGAATAACACAAGCGGGATACAAAAATTACTATTTTCCGGAAGCTCAAATCATACATTACAAAGGAGAGAGCACTAAAAAAGGTAGTATAAATTATGTGTTTGTATTTTATAACGCCATGATTATTTTTTCTAAAAAACACTTTGCCAGCAAAGCCAACGTCTTTTCTTTCTTTATCAATATAGCCATCTATTTACGGGCTTTTTTGGCAATTTTAATGCGTTTTATTACTTACATAAAACTACCGCTAATTGATATTGTTTTTATGCTGAGTTCTTTATTGGTTTTTAATGCGATAAAACCGTTGTTAGGCTTCCCAAATCAGATAGCATTTTTTGATAATTATGGTATTTTAAATGTGATGGCTGTAGTTTTTTCTTTCTTAGCAGGTTTATCCATTTCGGGAGCATATTTAAAAAACGTAAGCATCAAAAAAACAGTTATAGGGTTAATCTTGGGATGCGTAATTTTTGTAGGGGTAAATCATCTTTTTCCTGATACCTCTTCATTTTCAACAAAATACATTGTTAGTATTTTAGCAGGAGTATTAATGTTTATTCCTTTTAGTAGGATATTTTTAAATTATTTCAATCACCTAAGAATTAAAAAGAATAAATACAATACTAGTATTTTGGTGGGCAACGCTTCTTTTATACAAAGAATGAAAGAAAAGCTGAAAAACAACAACATTATTACTGTAAAACCAAATAACGATTTACAAAACGATGATGTTAAAAATTATGCTGGAAAATTGTACCAATTGCCTGATTTAATAGAAATTTATAATGCTAACGAAGTGTTTGTAAATTCTAATGAAATTAGCTACAAAAGCATTATTGACTTAATGGATAAAACCAAAAGTAACTATGTAGATTTTAAGTTTATCCACAATGACGATTTACTGATTAGTAGCCAGAAAACTGGGAAGATTTAGTTGATAAACGTTATTGGTTAATCGTTAATTGTTATTAGTTAATCTTCTGACTTCCGACTTCCAGCTTCAAACTCCCAAATACAACGCCCCACCAACGTTATCTTTTTTAGCTCCTGTAACCGATTGTAGGCAATTTACTTCGTTTCTCATTCTTAATACCCCTAAAAAAGCAAAGATTAACGCTTCTTTATAGTTAACAATTTTTTCATCAGGTACAATAATATTTTTATTGCTTACTTGTGCGATTCC
>CAMPHX010000263.1 GCA_946886085.1 uncultured Flavobacteriales bacterium
AGATAGAAAAGTTACTTCTTTTGTAAATAATTTACAAGCAATTGAAAGTATAGAATCGGCAGAGCTTTTAAAGGGAGAAGAATTAAAAAAAGTTTTATATAAATATCTTTCTTTAGATAAAGAAAAAGATTGTATTATTGATAGTGTACCTGCTTATCAAGTTGAAAAAGACTATTTAACAATTGGCAATAAAAAAACTGCTGTTATATCGCTATTAGATGAGGGTAGTTTAGTTTATTATTCAAAAGAAGCTTTTCAAACAGATCCTAAACTTTTTGAAAGTAATAATGATTATCCTTCAAAAGTAAATTTATTATCATCTATGATGTACCCTGTTACAATTGGACTACCAATAGACCATGTTGTAAACACAGTAATACATATTTTAGATAATGATATTATTTCAAGAGAAATAAGTAATAAAAACAGTTTTTTAAATGTTTTAGCATCAACAATAGGAGGTGTTTCTAAAACTAAAAAAATTGCAATTGATAATTTTAAAGCTTCAATAAATGAACATGGAGAAAAAGGATGTAAGTTTTCTCAAAACATTGTTTTATTTAATGAAGATACTCATTTATTAGATAAATGGATAGATTTAACCCAATCAACCTATAAAAATATTAATGGTTGCTCTACATTTTTAGAAAATCAAGACACTTTAGAGATTTTCTGGGCTAATATACCAGGTAATGCTAATTACAATATACGTTCAAAGTTTTCTATAGTTGATGTGGCAGCTTGTTATTTACCTCGTGAAAGCTACCATGGAGGTAGTGAAGAAGGTTTTTTATGTGTTGACACTTTCGGTAATCCAATTAAGGAAAATCTACTATTTTCAAAATCAACAGTAAATAAAAATGGTGTTGTATTTGGACCTTCCGGTTCAGGAAAAACCAATTTTTTATGTTGGTTTACAGATAATAATTTATACTCAGGGCATGATGTAATTATTATTAATGTAAAGCCTGATTATGTTAATCATTGTGAAACACAAGGTGGGGTTTATATTGATACAGATAATGAGAAATATAAATCAATTAACCCATTCTATACTCATAAGGAAAATGAAAAATGGGTATTACCATCTAATAAGTCAACGCTAATAAGAACTATTATTGGGCATATTTGGAAACAAAATAAAGGTATAACCAACGATGAAAACGCTATTCTTAATGAGTTAATAGCTACGTATTATGATTATGTAAATAAAAACAATATTGAAACTCCAAAATTTAATAGTTTTTATGAATTTATTGATGTATTTGAAAAAGACTTAGCTGATGAGTTAAGAGGATTTATAAATTTTAATTCTTTAAAATTAGCTTTAAAACCATTTTATTCAGGAGTAAATAAATCTATATTTAATGCTGAAAAAAATATTGATTTAATGTCAGAAAAATACATTGTATTTGATTTAATGAGTGTATTAAAAGACCCAATATTGTTTGATTTATATTTATATTACATTATTGATTTTTCAACAGATAAAATCATACAAAATTCAAAGAAAAACAAATTTACAAATATTATTATGGATGAGTGTATAGATTCAATGCAGGGTGGGGGTGGAGCATTTGTAGGGGAACAATATAGAAAAATACGCTCAATGAATGGTTCAATTTTTATTTGTACCCAAGGGATAACATACTTAGATGGAGTAGATCCTTTGGTAAAAGAATCTATAAAAACTAATTCAGATATTAAAATTCTTCTAGACCATTCAACTATTACAGGGGTGTATGGTAAGCTTCAAGAATATCTATCATTAGATGATTACGAAATTGAATTGTTAGATTCTATTAGTAAGGGCGACCATTATAGAGAATGGCTACTTAAAAAAGGTACAGATAGAGCAATTAAATTAAGAAACGAAAATTCAAAATTTACAAACGCTGTATATTCAACTTCTCCAAATGATGTTGCAAACATTAAACATGAAAAAGAATTACTCGAAAAAAAAGGTGTAGATAATATTGAAGTAGCAATTAAGAATTTTATAAATAAAAAAGATTAATCATGAAAAAATTGAAAGAAAATAAACGTTACATCATTGTATTTTTAGTAATGATGTTATTGTCAGGGAACACCAATAGTCAGATAGGAAATCCTGCTGCTGATGCTGCAATTGTGGCTAATACTGCAAACACAACATCACAATTAGTTAATCTTAATAAAACCATTGAAACACTAAAAGCAGCTCAGGAGAAAATCAAAGAAACAATGGAAACTGTAAAATGGCTTCAAGATATTCAAGATGCCATTAAATTAGTTGAATTAATTGATGCCACAATTTGTAATATGGAAGCTTACGGATTTTATTTAGAGTTTTCCATCAACCATAATTGTATGGTGCAATTCAACCATCAATTAATCAACACAAAATTTCAGTTTGCAACCAACACGATTAATTTAATTTCTACAGCTTCTGTATTAATGGAATCATCAGGAAGAATCAATTCCTTAAAAGATGCAATTAACGCTTTAGAAGAGGCTCAAATGAAAGCTCATGAGTTTAATACTCAAATAAGAGCTTCAGTAAGAGCAATTGCTATTAATCAATACATGAAAAGACAAACTAGAGGGGCTTACATGGTAAGTAGATATTAATATTCTCAATAATGAAAGCTAAAACAACTAAAATATTAGATGTCCTAAAAGGTCAACTGAAAAAAAACAGAAAAGCAATTTATTTTGTTTTACTGTTTTTGTTCGCTACAAATGTGGTTCTTCCTCAAATACCAGTAGGTCAATTAATGCAGGGAACAAATCAAGGTGCACAAGGACAGGTTCAAGATTTGCTTAATTCACCTTTTGTTAATCATGCTTTAACAGAAGCATTAAGTAAAACACAATCTTTAGCATGGATAGTAGCAACAATTGTTTTTGCTTTATCATTTGGGTGGGGTTTTATTACTCATTCAATTAAAAATTTACTTAAAGAACCAACAAGCGGTTATTTTGATATTAACGGATTGTTTTATGCAATTTTTATATTTTTTTTAATCTCAATATTTCCTACCGTTGCTAAAACGTTGGAATCAGGTATTGATTATGTAAACTCCATTACAGCTTTGTCAAATGATACTAAAAGTGTAATTGAAAAAAACAGAAGTGTTGAAAGAGATATACAAACAGAGGCATTAATTGATGCTGCTAACAATAGTGATGATCCAAAAATGCAAAAAGCTGCCATTATGGAAATGGACGAGCTTGGAATTTCTGAGGATGATTACCAAAATCCTGATGCTACACCAAAACCAAGGGGGTTTGATGATTTAAGTATATGGGAAAAAATACTTTTTAATATTAATCCTGCAAATTGGCCGACAATATTTTTCTATCAATTAGGAAGTTCTATAACAGCAATTATAAGGTTTGTAATAATGATGTTTACTTTCTA
>CAMPHX010000264.1 GCA_946886085.1 uncultured Flavobacteriales bacterium
CTGTTTATTTAGTGCTCCAAAAACAAGTTCATTTTTATTAAAACGTGCAGAAGAAGTAATGGTTAAAGAAAGTCTTTCTACTTGAGGCAAATCAATACTATAAATTTTCTGCTGATCAATTACATCTATTCCTTTTATTGAGCCAATAAACAACTCATTTTTTTGCCCTTCAATTATGGTTTTGATATAATTTGATAATAAACCATCTTTTTCTGTGAAATTTTGTACTTCGCTATCCTTGCTTATTTTGAAAACACCATGTTCTCTCGTTCCTACCCATACATTGTTAGCTGCATCAATAGAAATACAATTGATAAATGCAGCATTAAGTTCTGTATTAGATGATTCATAAAAAATAACACTATCTACTTTTTCATCATATTGATAAAGTCCCTTTGCTGATCCAAACCAAACTGTAGTATTTGCTGTATTCGTTTGAGTGCAATAAAAAGATTTATCGGTTTGGTAATTTGATAAGACATTGCTTAATGTATTATCCACTTTACTAATGCCTTGTTTGGTAGCAATCCAAACTTTTCCTGTTGAAGCAACAGAAACACCAAATACAACATTATTGGCTAATCCATTCTTTTCTTTAATGGTAAAAAAGGAATAGCCATCAAAAATCCCTAATCCACCACCATTAGAACCATAGAGTAAATATCCGTTTTTTGCTTGGTTGAGTGCTAATATATCTGCCTGCTCTAATCCATCAGCAACACTGTAATTAGTGAAGTTATAACGTAATTGTCCAAAAGTATTTTGTTCAACAACAAAAAGAAGAAATAGGATTATTGTAATTTTAATATAACTTCTCATTTTATGAATATAAAAAGCCTCGCAATCACGAGGCTTTCTTGATAAATACTTACTATCTTTTATTCTTTTATAATTTTAATAACAGTAGTTTTTTCTTTGTTAGATGCTTTTAAAATATAAATGCCTGTTGGATAATTAGACAAATCCCATTGAACTTTGTTTGTTCCTTTTAGCATTGGTTCCATTTTTTCTTCCATCACTTTTCCTAATAAATCAATCAAACTTAAATGAATGGTTTCGCCTTCTTGAGATTCTATTTTTATGGTTACTGATGTATTAGTTGGGTTAGGATAAACAACAATATTATCCGCTGTTGTTTTGTTTAATATACTAATGCTAGTTGGCAAAGGTCCGTTTAAAATAAACACGGTGTCTGCTCCTATGTAAAAATTTAATGAGTCTATTGACAGTGTCGGACTAGAACCAACTGTGGTTTCTACTGTGTAAATAGAATCATTAGGTAATCCTGGAATATTTGCCCGTATAATAAATGTAGTATTTAAGTTTAATCCCGTAAATTCATAAAATCCACTACCATTTGTAGAAGAAGTTCCCACTACACCACCTGGAGATTGATCTATAGTAATATCAATATCTGGAATTGGATCACCAAGGGCTTTATTATTAGGGATGGTTGCTAATTTACTGCCTGAAACATACCCATAATATTCATATACATGACCTCTACAAGCCCATTGACCATTTTGAGGAACAGCAACAGACATTAAGCTAATATCATAGGGCATAGTGTTTGAATAACAGTCTATATAAACAACTGAAGCACTATCCCATTGAGAATGTGGTGCATAATAAGTAGCCACAAAGTTAGAGTCGCCAACAGCTAAAGGTCTTGCTTTAATAATATAAAATCCTTGTGGTAGATAGTTAAACTGATAATTTCCGTTTGCATCTGATAAAGTATCGGCAATAAGTTCATATTGACCTGCTGTGGAAGGTTCAAATCGATACAAACTAACTTCAGCACTATCCGTCAATGATGACAAGGCATAAATTGTACCGGATAAGCTAAGGTTACAACCACAATAAGGGTCGCTTGTTCCATTAGTTGGATCATCAGAAATAATAGGTAGCGTGTTGGAAGCAAAAGTTACCTCTCTAATACTATCTGTTAAGCTTAATAATGAAAAAGGCAACATTGCTGCTGATGGAAATACCTGAGGAACAGTATCAGCACATGTTTGTAGTTTACTATTTGTTTTTATAAATAATGAACCAGCATTATTTTGGTTAGGAATATCCGAAACAAGCATCACACCCTGATCATTCGTTACATTCATATCATAATAAAAAGGATTGGTATGTGTTGCATTTTGTCTTATAGTTACCGCATCTAAAACTGACCCTAAAGAATCTATTTTTAAAATGGCATCTTGAGGTATGTTATTATCAGAATAGGAAACGAAAACATATCCATGAGCATTAACTATTATTTTTCTAGGATCTAAAGAAGTACTTGCATTATAATATTTTCTAATCCAATCAATTGTTCCAGTAGTAGGATTAAATTTAATAATTCCAATAGCACTATTCCCATTAGGTTGATTAACTATAAACCCAACATAAGCAGTAGTATTATTTTGAATAGCAACTCCAAAAGCACGTTGACTGGAGTGATTATCAATAAGACTAGTATCTGTAAAATGAACTGCTTTGCCCCAAACCTTATTTCCTAATGCATCTAATTTTATTAGATTAACAAAATGATATGCAGATGTATCCATAGGAAGTGGTTCACCTATAAAATTATTTCCCATTCCTGCTAAAACAAAACCACTATCTATAGTAGTTGCTCCTGCTGTAAAAGTAATTTGCGTAGAATCTTCTGCATAACTAAAAAACTTATCCCACAGAACAGCTCCATTGTTTGCTACTTTCATAGCGTATCCATATTCAGGAATAACTTCCGCTGCCACACTTTCATCATAAGCTAAACCAAATAACAAAGCTTCATCATTTTCAGCATTAAGCACATTGTTTTCAATAAAGCTAAAAGAATCTAAAGGCAATGAATAATATTTGTTCCATAAAAAATTACCATTAAAATCTGTAGTATAAATAAAAGGTACTTCTCTAAATGAAGTGTCTGTAACACTTGTTGTAGCAATAGTTGTAGTTTTTAGTGTAACAAAAGAATTAACATCTGAAGGAGGTGAGAAGCTTGGTGGTGGAAAATTGTATATAGTATCGCTAATTAAATTACCTTCAAAATCAATTTTGGCAGTATAATACCTTGGGTTAGATGTAGAGGCAAATATAGAGCCTGTTAATAAATATCCATCATTCAACGGAAGTGGTGTAACTCTATAATTATACATCATATCCGTTGGACTAATAAAATTTGGCATAATAGAATCCGTGAAGGTAACGTATTTAATTTGCTGGGCTTTTATTGTTGTAAAAGAAATAGCAAAAAATAGTACTATTAAAAGTGAGTATTTAGTTTTCATAAGTATATATTTATTATTTTAAATCTAGAGAATTTATTTAATCTAAAAGACAAATATAAAAAAAATAAGTAATAATTTTTTACATTTATAAATATAAAAG
>CAMPHX010000265.1 GCA_946886085.1 uncultured Flavobacteriales bacterium
TTATTACCCCATCTGTTATATATTTTAATACTATATTCTTTTGTTTGGTCAATTCCTATGAATTCAAGTTCATCATTCATACCATCTCCATTAGGAGTAAATACATTAGGGATAATATTTTTTGTTTCAGTAAATTCTATAAATGTAACTTCATTGCTTATTGTTGATGAAAATTGACACAGTTCATTAAAAGCATAAAAGGTAATGGTATAAGTACCCGGATCTGAATAAATATAAGTAGCAGAATCTACATTAATAAATTGTGTGCCATCTCCCATATCCCAATATAACGAATCAGCTCCTGTACCGATAAATTTCAGTTCAACTATAAAAGAATCCATGCCACATGGAGGTGGTGGATCAAAGTCTAATGACGCAGAAAATGGAGGCGCTTGCGTTAATGTAACATTAAAATAGGCAGTATCAGCAATATTGCAAGTAGAAGAATCTATAGCAACATACATTACGGTATAGCTTCCGGTATCAGCATAAGTATATGAAGGATTGTTTTGTGAGGAAGTTCCTATTCCATCACCAAAATCCCAATAACTATTTGGTGGAGGAGGTGTATTTCCTGTAAAGTTTACAATTAATGGTGTTGTACATAACAAAATATTTGGAGGAACAACTGCATTTACTACGGTAGATACGGGGTTGAAATTAATCGTATCAGTAAGGATAAATGTATTATTACAAATTAAGTCATAGGCCTCTAAGGTAACAATATAAGTTCCAGCTGTTGTATAGGTGTAAGTAATAGAGGTGTCATTAATAAAAGTAGTTCCGTTACCCATATTCCAGAATAAAGAGTCTGCTCCGGAACCGGTAAAGTTTAAAAATATGGTTAAACTGTCTGTACATGCATCGTAAGGAGGAATAAAAAACTGTGCATCTAAAGAATCATTCAAGAGAATATCAACATTAAAATAGGCAGTATCAGCAATATTACAAGTAGAAGAATCTATAGCAACATACATTACGGTATAGCTTCCGGTATCAGCGTAAGTGTATACTGGATTAGCAGCAGTATCTATTCCTATCCCATCACCAAAATCCCAATAACTATTTGGTGGAGAAGGTGTATTTCCTGTAAAGTTTACAATTAATGGTGCTGTACATAGCACGATGTTGGGGGGGGCAACTGCATTTACTACGGTAGATATAGGGTTAAAATCTATGGTGTCAGTAAGGATAAATGTATTATTACAAAGTAAGTCATAAGCTTCTAAGGTAACAATATAAGTTCCAGCTGTTGTATAGGTATAAATAATAGAGGTGTCATTGATAAAAGTAGTACCGTTACCCATATTCCAAAATAAAGAATCTGCTCCGGAACCGGTAAAGTTTAAAAATATGGTTAAACTGTCTGTACATGGATCGTAAGGTGGGATTAAAAACTGTGCATCTAATGAATCATTCAAGAGAACATTAACATTAAAATAAATGGTATCTGCAATGTTACATGATGCTGAATCTATAGCAACATACATTACGGTGTAGCTTCCAGTATCAGCATAAGTGTATACTGGATTAGCAGCAGTATCTATTCCTATTCCATCACCAAAATCCCAATAGTGGTTAGGAGGTATAGGCGTTCCACTAGAAGAAAAATTAACAGTATATGGTGCTCCACATAATGTTATATCTGAAGGAACATTTGCATTAGCAATAACTCCTTGGAAATCTAAGCCGATTTTGATAGCCCCAAAATTGCAATTAGTTGACCCATTGTTACTCGAATAAGCTCCAGGTGACGTAGGAAAATTGCTATTCCCACAAGCAGCACAAACCCCTTCGTAAATAGTTCCTCTTTTGTCAAATCTACTTGTTCCTCCATCAACATGTTCAGTAGCAGACAGGCTACCAAAATAAGTTCCGTACAATAAATTTTGAGCATCTCTATCTAATACCATGAAATAAAAGTCGCTACCATCAGTAGAAGATTGAATGGCATTTGTTGTAATAGGCATATTAAAGGTGTTGCCACCAGCTGCACTAGAACTATTAACAGCACCGCCCCATCCACCAATATAAATATTATCGCAATTGTCCACTAAAAATGCCGTTAAAGAAATATTTATCGTAGAGCTATTTATGCTTCCAAACACAGTACTAAAATCAGTTACTGTTAAATCATTATTCATTTTGTGGATAAACTGATTTGCCCCTACATTATTATAAGTACTAGGAGTTACAGGGTAGTTTCCATTTGTTTGACCCACAACATAAATATCTTGGTCTTGATCTAATTCTATGATATAGGATTGGTCATAGGAGTTCGTTCCAACATAGGTAAGAGCTGATATAGCTCCATTGGTATTATTAAATTTAGCGATAAAACCATCTACTGAACCAGAAAAAGAAGGGCCAATAACCCCGGCAGTAGTTGCTAAATTACTACTTGTTGTTCCTCCACAAACAAAAGCAGCATTATTTATATTGTCCACTCTAATTGAGTAGGCAGCATCCCCTCCGGAACCACCAATGTATGTTGACCAAGATAAAGTAGTTAGATTAGCAGATAATTTTGCAACAACACCATCATAACCGCCAAATAATGTTTGGCTGTAAGAACCCGCTGTTGTTGGAAAATTGGAAGAAATGGTAGAGGATGCAATATAAATATCATTATTATTATCGAGTACTACTTCCCCTCTTGCATGGTCGGCATAATTATATTTTAAACTAGCATTTAAGGAAAACCCATCATTGGAAGAACCCCCAATGTATGTACTACCTATTAATGCAGTACCTGCATTATTAAGTTTAGTAATAAAAATATCAGTGCCATTACCATAGGTAATACCATCTTGTGTAGTATTTGCTCCTCCATTAAAAGTTTGATCGAAAGCATTAGTTGTAGTAGGAAAGTTGGTAGAGGATGTAACTCCTAAGATAACTAAATTACTATCAGCATCAGCTATTAAACTATGAGGTTGATCTGCATTATTTCCACCAAGATAGGTAGAATAGACTATAGCTGTTCCTGTGGGGTTAAATTTAGTAATTACAGCATCTATGTTTCCTCCAAAGGTAATGTCATAAGCTCCAGAAGAAACAGGGTAACCAGCTGCAAAGGCAATGCTTCCACCATAAAAATTTCCATTATCATCATAAGTTGCCGTAAAACCCCAGTTGTCAGCCGAAGAACCTGTTAATGTAGAAAAAATCCATGTAGGGTCAATAATTAAATCATAGTCCAAATTATAGCCATTTGGTAGATGAAAGGCTACTTTTTTATTTTCTAGTATAAATGAACATTCTACACTTACTTTTTTTCCATTAATGTTTTGGTAGGCAATAGGAGCCAATTCTTTCACAAAACCTGTAGATAGCGTAATTTCTAGAATTCCATTTTTTATTTTAATATCATTTGTATGT
>CAMPHX010000266.1 GCA_946886085.1 uncultured Flavobacteriales bacterium
ATATAATGCTGATAAAGAAACTCCAACTATTGCACACACTCTACCTGCTTTCATATTTTTATATGATCCTTCAGTATATAGGCTAGGAGAATCCTTATATAGTTTATTAGCTTTGTTTGCAAGTACTATAGCTACTATCCCTAAAGCTAGACCTATAATACCATAACAAAAACATAAAACAATTGATAAGATACCTAACACCAAAATTGCTGTTGCATTTGGTAAGGCTTGTGGTGTATTTAAATTTTGATTTTCCATAATTGTAAAAAATAAATTAAAAGGCTAATAAATATTAACCTTTTAATTTAGTCATTTTTAATGCATGTGTTTTACGTTCAAGTAATAAAGAACAATAAATAAAATTGGGAAGATAGCCGCCATTGCACTAAATGGCATGCCAAAAGCTAATGGTAAAACAATTGCCACAACATTTGCCCCGGCATAAATGAAAAATCCCATTTTTTTCAAATTCCACATTTGGATAGCTCCAAATAAAGAAGCAGCTCCTAAAACTGTTGCAACAGCAAAATAAGCTGTTCCTCCACCCATTCCAGCCATTCCAGGAATACTTTCCATTAATGAACCCATTCCGATAGTAGCCAATAGACTAAATAAAGTAGCTAACCCACTACCAATAAAAGTTAAAATACATAATACAGTTAAGAACCCCGGTCTTTTTCCAGATTCAACTGTTACGTTTGTAGTTTCTTCACTCATAATTTTTAATTTTAGTTAATATTTAATTAATTTGAAGGAACTAAAATAGAACAAATAATCAAAAATGCAACTTTTGTCTAAAAAATGTTATTAACAATCTATGAAAAAACAAGCTTAATCTAAACAACTACTTTTTACTCCATTCATTAAAATTAGCGTCTTTCTCTCGTTGTTTTAAAAGTTGATACTTGTTGAAATATTTTGCTTCAGCGGGTTTTAAATTAATCAATTCTATCTTCCCTAACGCTCTTTTTATAGTTATTGTCTGTTTTTCATCACCAAAATAATTGCTCCACTGTTCTAAATTATTTACCAATTTAATATTATTGATGGCTAATATTTCATCGCCAACCGCTAGTCCTAATTGTTCGGCAATAGCATTGGGAGCTATGTTATCAATGATACAACTGTTGTTTTCATAACGTACTTTAAACCCAAACTTAGCTTCATTATAACTGTCTGATGGTGTTATTTTTAATTCGCACCCAATATAATTCATTGCTTCTTTTAGCCAAGATGTAAAATCTTTTGTTCCATGAATTAATTCTGTATAAATTTTATCGTAAGATGAACCTGCTACTTTCTCAACAACTGCTTTGTAATCAACATCACCCACACCTTTACCTTTTTTGGCAAAATCAGTATAAAGGATTTTCATCACGTCTTTTAATCCTTTTTTGTTGTTGGTATTTTTCATAATAAAAATATCGGTAATAAAAGCCACCAATGCTCCTTCGGTATAAATAGAACCTTTTCTGTTAGGAATACCTCTTACATAACCATCTAACCAAGTATCGAAAGAAGAAGATGCTACCGATAAATTCTCTACACCAAAATTAGTATAGTGTCTTTCTAGCAATTTATCGAATGTGCTTTTATATTGACTCCAATCAAAAACGCCTGAAGTAAATAAATATTTATCGCCAAAATAAGTGGTAACGCCTTCGTCCAAATAACCCAACACTGTATAGTTTTCTTTGGTATAATCATAAGAATACATTTCTATCGGTCGAATTTGTTTTACATTCCACGTATGGTAGAGTTCATGAGAGCTTACACCCAACAATTCGTTGTACCATCCTTTTTCATCCATTATTTCATAAGATGGACCTAAAGAAATTACAGTTGAGTTACTATGTTCAACGCCATGATAAGTTTTATAAGTAAGTATTTGAAATAAAAAATGGTACTCATTAACCGGGAAACTTCCAAAATCTTTAATTTGTTGTTTACAAAATTTTTTAAAATCCGTTTCCAGCTTTTCAAAATCAGGCTTACACTCTCCTTGAAACCATAAATGAAAAAGCACCTTGCTTTCTTCAAAAGCATAATGTTTTAAAGAGTTACTGGCAATAAAGGGACTATCCACCAATTCGTGAAAATCTTTTGCCTCAAATTGGTGTTTCGATTTTGGTTTTAGTCCCGTAGCTACTTGATAATCTTTGGGCACTTTTAGCTCCAACGTACAAGGCATATTTATTTGTTCGGGAACATACAAGAAGCAATTTACACCATTAATATAAAGTTGGTTATCATCTAAATAAGATGAGCCGGCATTAATTTCGCTGGCATAATAATTATACTTGATATGAACTTGTTTGGCTTTGTTGGTAGACACTTTCCAAGTGTCTTTGGCAATTTTTTCAAAGCAAAGTGGTTTACCTTTTTCGTTAAATACTTGCCATTTTTGGATATTTTTAGCAAAATTAGCCAATTCGTATCTGCCCGGACGCCAAGCAGGAAGCTGAATGATTAGTTCTTCTTGTTGTTGTGAATTTTCGGCAATAAATTCAATGTCTATAAAATGATTTGCTGCCTGTTGATACGATACAATATACTTCATTTCCTAATAAAAATGGTTTCCCACAAAAGTAAATAAACAAAGTGTTCTTGTAAATTTTAGGAATGGAAAGACTTACTTTTTTTCAACAAAGCGGCTATCAGCTTCCATAACATGTCCGCAACTATTACAAGTTCTTAATGCTTCCGATTCGTAATATTCTTTAAAAACAGGTAAAAAGTCGTTTTCTATGTTGGTTAACGGAAAGTATTTTTCGTAAAGTTTGTTGTTACATTTTTCACAAAACCACATTAAACCGTCTTTGTAATCGGTTCCTTTTCTTACTCTTTCAATTACCAAGCCTATAGATCCTTCCGAACGAACAGGGGAATGAGGTACTTTAGCTGGTAGTAAAAACATATCACCCTCTTTTAAAGGCACTTTTACAGCTTTTCCTTCATCTTGTATAGTCACCTCTATATCACCTTTTAGTTGATAAAACAACTCTTCAGTTTCATTATAATGATAATCTTTTCTAGCATTCGGTCCGCCCACCACCATCACAATAAAATCTTTTCCTAAAGGATACATGTTTTTATTGCCCACAGGTGGTTTAAGTTTGTCTTTGTTTTCTTCAATCCACTGGTTAAAATTAAAGGGAAGTTGAACAGCCATAGTTTTTATTTTTTTGTTAAGTAGGATAAAAGTAAGAAAATATACCAAAAAAGGGAATATTTCCGTTGAAATTTTGTACAAAAACCTAATTTATGATTTTTATTAAACCATGTTTATTTGTATTACTTTTGCTTCGTTTTTAACAACTCAATTTATGAAAAAAGTTCTCCGTTGGATGAGAAATATACTATTATGG
>CAMPHX010000267.1 GCA_946886085.1 uncultured Flavobacteriales bacterium
CAATAGTTTTTTTAGGAAGTAAGGTGGCAATGTCAATTTCTCCTAACCCAACATAATGAGCTAAATGTCCGATAATAGTGCTTTCTACAAAGCCTCTTTCTTTGGCAATTTCTTTTACATTTTTACCTGCTTTGTATAAATCAAAACTTACTTTTTTGGTATCAACTTTTGGAGCTTTCTTTTCTACTTTTTTCAGTTTTTCGGTGCGGGTTTCAACTTCTTCCTTAGAGCTTAGTTTACTTTTATCAAACTCCTGATTGTTAAGTGCTGATTCTACTAATGTTTTAGCTTTTGTAAGCTGCTGAATTTGTTTGAAAAAATAACTTTCTAATTCTTTAAGCTCAGTAATGTATTTTTTTACTTTGGTTTTACTTTTTAGCTGTTCAATATGCTCAAAAATAGCTTCAGATTGGGTTTTTAATAAAGGAGTAAAATAATTGTTGGCAGCAATTATTCTTTCAAATAAATGATGTTGGTCGTTGTTTTCTGAAATAATTTTTTTAAGCTGTCTTTTAAAACTTTCTGCTGGAGAAACTAATTCTTCTACCTTGCTTTGAAGTGTCTTTGCCCACTCCAAATAAGCTTGTTTTGCAGAAAGGTTTTCTGCTTTGGTATAGCTTTCAGCATGGGCTTTTACTTGATAAAGCAAATCTGATAAGTCGTAGCTATTTACTAAATAATTTAAGAAAAAATATTTTTCTTCGGTCTTTAGAATGTTTTCTATGGCTTCAATATCCGGTTTCGATTGGCAAAACTGAGCAATATGTTGATCAATAGATAAACTGTCTGTATTAAGATTACTGGTCATTACCAAGCCATCTAAACTTCTCAACCTCGAAAGAGCAACATAAACCTGTCCTTGAGCAAAAGCATTTCCAATGTCAATAATGGCTTTATCAAAAGTTAATCCTTGACTTTTATGAACGGTTATCGCCCAAGCAAGTTTTAAGGGATATTGAATAAACTTTCCTACTACATTATCTTCAATTTCATTAGTTGCCGAATTAAGCTGATATTTTACATTTTCCCAAGTATATTTCTCGACTATAATTAAGTCGCCATCACTCGTTTTTACTTCAATACTATCATCGCTTAAATCGGTTATAACACCAATTTTACCATTAAAAAACTGTTGTTTTCCGCTAGGGTCGTTTTTAATAAACATTACCTGAGCACCTTTTTTCAGCTCCAAACTTTCATCAAGAGGGTAGTTGTAAGGACTAAAATCACCTTCTACATCTGCCTGAAAATAATAAGATGTAGCTTTTAATTTATCTAATTCTTCTCTGTTATAGCTGTCGGCTTGTTTATTATGGGTAGTTAGTCGTATAAACCCTTCATCAGGTTTTGGTTTAAAATTGGGTTGAAAATGAGCTTTTAGTGTTGTAATATCTTCTGGAGAAACCTTGTTATCTCTTAAATTATTAAGTAAGCCAATAAATTTAGTATCTGCCTGACGGTAAATTTTTTCTAACTCAATTTGGATAGGAGGAGAGTTGTTAAATGCCTGAGCATTAAAAAAATAAATTGATGAATAGTAGTTTTTCAACACATTCCATTCAAAATCTTTTACCACAGGTGGAAGTTGCAATAAATCGCCAATTAGTAATAACTGCACTCCTCCAAAAGGAATGTTTCTTCTTCTTTTTACACTTCTGAGCATGGTATCAATAGCATCCAGTAAATCTGCTCTAAGCATACTTACTTCGTCAATTATTAGCAACTCCAGCTCTCTTAAGAGTTTTATTTTATTTCTATTGAGTTTGGCATTTCTTAATAAAGTAGCAGGCGTATTTATTTGCTGATTTTCATTAAAATAATTAGCACTATTATCTTCGGGGATAAAATAACCAAAAGGCAATTGAAATAAAGAGTGGAGTGTTACCCCTCCCGCATTTATGGCTGCAATTCCGGTGGGAGCAGCAACAATTACTTTTTTGTGGGTATGTTGTACAACGTGTTTTAAGAAGGTAGTTTTTCCTGTCCCTGCTTTTCCCGTAAGGAAAATATGGCGGTTGGTATGGTTAATAAATTTTGAAGCAAATGCCGTTAAGCTTGATTGGTTATAAGTCATTATTTAAAAAAGCATTTATTCGTTTCCGTAGGTGGCTAAAATCATGGTAACATCAAAACCCAACCAAGGAGCAGATAGGTTGGCTCTTTTTCTGCTCAACCGTTTTTGATATACCATTCCAATTTTTGTTGCAAATTTTTCTTCATAAAGTTGTTGACTGATAAGGTTTACATCATTTTGCTGAGTTACTGTTGCAACCGAATCTAAGGAATGTCCTCCAATATTTTCAGCTTGATGAACAGATGTGTATTCGTACATTATTTGACCTTCATTATTAAAATTATTGCCATCCCAAGTTTTGTTAGCACGAACAGGGAAAATCAATTTTACATAACGGATGTTTTCTTCTACTTTTTGATAGTTGGTGGTTGAAATTTTACTGTTCCATACATCAACCAATTCCCAATGAATACTGTCGTTGTGCTTTTTGTAACGCTCTATTCTAAAAGCAGGATCTCCTTGTAAATCGGTGATTTGAGATTCTAATTTTTCTTTAATTTGATATTGAAAAGTATCAACACTATTGGTAAAATCATCATAAAAAATAGAATCTACATTATAAATAACGTAATTGCCAACCGAGAGCCCTGCATAATTGTAGTTTAAATTAGGATGCACCACATTATCCTTATCGGATTTACAGCCAATAAGCATTGCAAAACACAATACCAGACAATATGTAATTAAGCGTAACATTTTCTAATAGGCTAATTTACAAATTTTTTTACTTATTTCTTTTTAGCAATTTCGTAAATATCCAATCTTCTATCTTTTAAATTTCTTACACTTCCGAAATTGTGAAGTTCAGTAAGTAAGTCCATATCTACATCTGCAATTAAAATCATTTCTGTATTTGGTGTTGCTTCGGCTTTTATTCCGTTTGATGGAAATTGAAAATCACAAGGTGTAAAAACGCCCGATTGTGCAAATTGAATATCCATATTGTGTACATTAGGTAAATTACCAACGCTACCGGCAATGGCAACATAACATTCATTTTCTATTGCTCTAGACTGTGCACAAAGTTTTATTCTGGAAAATCCATTTTGAGTGTCGGTTAGGAAAGGAACGAACAAAATTCCTACGCCATCATCGGCTAGCATTCTTGGTAGCTCAGGGAATTCAACATCATAACAAATTAAAATGCCAATTTTACCACAATCGGTATCAAAAGACTTTAGTTGACTTCCGCCTTGCATTGCCCAAACTTTTTTCTCATCCGGAGTAGGATGTAGTTTTTCGTATTCTTCAATTTCTCCGTTTCTTTTTAGGAAATAACCTACATTGTAAAGT
>CAMPHX010000268.1 GCA_946886085.1 uncultured Flavobacteriales bacterium
AGATTTTACTAACTTTACTTTCTGATTAAATTAAAATGATGCGTTTTTTAACCTTTCTTTTACTACTTATATTTTCTTGCAGTGCTTTTGCTCAGCAATCGAAAATAAACTTTGATTTGCAGGCGGCTATAAAAAAATACAGTGCTAACAACCAAGTTATAACCTTATTTGTAAAAGGAAATGTTGGCGAAATAAAAAACTATCTAGAACAAAACAATACCACTTACGGTTTATCTGCCAAAGGTTTTATTCAGGTAAAACTGCCTGTAAATGAAATTGAAGCTTTTACCAAAAATAATTTTGTTGAATATATTGAATACACTACTCCCAATATACAATTGCTTAACGATACCATGCTGATTCACAACAATGTTGTTGATGCTCATTCGGGAATTGCACCACTTCGTCAATCCTATACGGGCAAAGGTGTTTTATTTGGTTTAATTGATACCGGAATTGATATTACTCACCCTGATTTTCAGGATACTTTGGGCAACACTCGTATTTTATCGTTATGGGATCAAACCAAAACTCATGATGGAAATGCTTACGGCTATGGAGCTGTTTGGGATTCTAGCGATATTAATTTGGGCATTAGCACACATCACGACCCGTTTGCTTATAAAGGTCATGGTTCGCACGTTTCGGGAATTGCCGCAGGAAATGGAAATGCTGTAAACAATTATAAAGGCGTAGCTCCTGATGCTAACATTATTGCTGTTGGAATAGATTTTTCTTCTGAAGAAGCTGCTATTGTTGATGCCGTTCACTTTATTTATACCGTTGCCGATGCGTTAAATATGCCGTGTGTAATTAATATTAGTTTAGGAAGTTACAGAGGTTCGCACGATGGAACAGATGCTCAGGCAGTAGTAATTGACAGTATGATTACAGCAAAAAATGGTAGAGCTTTAGTAAGTGCAGCAGGAAATGCAGGTGCTTTGCCTTTCCATTTGCAACATAATGTTACCAATGATACTACTTTTACTTGGTTCAAATATAATGCTTCAAGTGTATTGGGAACGGGTGCTGTATTTTATGAACTTTGGTCAGATACTGCCGATTTAAACAATGTAAACTTTGCTTTTGGCGTTAATCTTCCTTCAGGAAGTTTTGCTTTAAGAAATAGGACTCCTTTTCATAACATTCAAAACAGACTTGGAAATTATGCTGATACTATTTTAAACAGCAATGGCGATACGCTGGCTATTGTAGAAACTTTTGGAGAATTACAAGGAGATAAATATTTGTTACAAGTTAAAATAGAAGAGCCTGACTCCAATAATTATTTGTTTAGTTTAATGACAATCGGCTCGGGAAAATTAGATATTTGGTCGACCAACAACGGTATTTTAAGCACTTCCGAAATAATTAGAACAGGTTTGCCATCAGCAGTCGTTTATCCTAATATTGTTCATTATCAACTTCCTGATACCTTACAAACCATGGTAAGCAGCTTTACATGTTCACCCATAACCATTGCGGTGGGCACCTATAGGAACAGGAAAACCTATATGGATTACGATTCTACCATACAAATTACTGCCGGAACTCCTGGAACTATCGATGTTGGATCAAGTTTAGGTCCGAACCGTAGAAATTATTTAAAACCAGATATTTCGGCAACAGGCAGATACATGATGAGCAGCGTACCCGACTCTACCATTGATTATTATTTAGCAACTCCTGTAAATCACATGTGGATTGCTCCCGGAGGAAAACACATGCTTAAAAATGGGACTTCTATGGCATCCCCTGTAGTAGCAGGAATAGCTGCTCTTTATTTTGAAAAATGTCCTAATGCTTCTATGGGTGAAATTAAAAATATGATTATTGCTAATGCTAAAAAAGACAGCTTTACAGGAACAACACCTACTTTTAATTACGGCAACGGAAAAGTAGATGGTTTTAATACCTTAGTAGCTTCCAACTTTAATTTTTCTCTTGGAAATGATGCTTATGTATGCGATAGCGATAGTCTTAATATTGCTGCACCTCCATTTTCATCCTACTTATGGTTTAATGGCGATACTACCAATAATATTTTTATAGATACTACCACACTTGTTCACTTAGAAGCTACCAACCAAAGCGGTTGTAAAGGTTATTCTGATACTATTCAAATTACTCATCACGTTTTACCTGCAAAGCCAATTATAAATCATATTGGAGATGATACCCTGATAATTTCTACCAATAATAATGTGCAATGGTATATAAATAACAATCCGATTAATGGAGCTAATGATACCATTTGGATTGCTCAAACAATAGGGAATTACTATGTTATAGTTACCGATAGTGTTGGTTGTCAAAATTATTCAGATACCGTAACTGTCACTACTGTTGGAATAAATGAAATAATTAATAATCAGTTTAACATTTATCCTAATCCTGTACAACATGAATTAACTATTGAAGGAATTGAAGAATCTATTTCATCAGTAATGATTAAAAATAGTAACGGACAAGTAGTTTACTTCAACCACAACATTTCAGCAAAAATATACACCATAAATACTACTCACCTTTCATCAGGAGTATATTTTGTATCTTTACTTTCATCTAAAAACATAGTGGTATATAAGTTATTGAAATATTAATTGCTAACATGAGTATCATCATATTTAAAATTGAAAAATAAGCCGATATTTGTTGACAATTATCAAAGTTATTACACGACTAACTTACTATTTTAATTAATTTTATAATCAGAAAAACATTTATTTATGAAACTAATAAAAAAATTAATCATCTTATCAACAACTATTGCGTTAAGTTCATTTTTTACATCGTGTTCAAAAGACAAAGGATGTACCGATCCTGTAGCTTTAAACTTTGACCAAAAAGCAGAAACAGATGACGGGTCTTGTATTTATCCAACACCTCCTCCTCCGGCAGCAACAACAGCTTCTGTAAATATTAATTTTACTCATAATTTTGACGGAACAACTGTTACTGCTAACGATTTCAACACTATTCAATATACTAATCAATTTGGAAATCAACTGAGTATTAGCAAATTAAAATACTTAATTTCTGATGTTCGTTTTTATAAAGCTAATGGCGATAGTGTTGTTGTAGATGGTTATAACTACATTGATTTAACTAATACTGCTACTTTAAGCTATGCCTTAGGAAATGTAGGACATGATACTTATACAGGAATAGGTTTTGTTATTGGTTTTGATGTTATTGACAATATTTCAAATTATTACCCTGATTTAAATGCTGTAAATTGGAACTGGCCTGCTGGCTTAGGCGGTGGTTATCACTATATGCAATTAGAGGGTCAGTATATTGACAGTAATTCTGCTACAGCAAATTATGCTTACCATTATGGAACAGCACGAGAAATAAAT
>CAMPHX010000269.1 GCA_946886085.1 uncultured Flavobacteriales bacterium
GTAAGATTTTGTAAATTAATTAGAATCAGTCTAAACAAATGTTCAAGAAGAAATTTATTGTATTATTTTTTGAAATTTGTTTTGAATAATAAATATCTATTGTATTTTTGGCGATAATTTTTTATGCGTATAATCATAACCGATATATGATCTTACTCATTTAAAATTTAAAGAAATTAATTTTTTACATCAATCTAACAAAAACGTATGGTAGCTTTAGTAGCAATAGTTGCAGTTTTATTAATTGTAATATCTGCTGTTCAAACACTTAAAATAGCAGAACTTTGGGCAATAAACAAAGGTAAAGTAATTTATGAAGTTACTAAACAACAAAACAAGACTCAAGCATTATTAATGCTTGTTTTTTTAGTTGCTTATTTTGCATTCTTTGCATGGCAAGTTTGGAAATGGGGTGATTTAATGCTTCCTGTATCAGCTTCTGAACACGGAGTTGTTACTGACAGGTTATTAAACATTACTTATGCTTTTATTATCCCTGTATTTGTAATTACCCATATTTTTTTATTTTGGTTTGCCTATAAATATGCTCACAACCCTAATAGAAAAGCCATTTTCTTTTCTCACTCTAATAGACTAGAATTAATATGGACAATTATCCCATCTATTGCATTAACCGTGTTAATTTTATTTGGATTAAGTAGTTGGAATGAAATAATGACCCCTATTGATAGCGAAAAAGAACATGTACTTATTGAGGTACAAGCTCAACAATTTTCTTGGAATGCAAGATATGCCGGAACTGATGGAAAATTAGGTCGTGCAGGAGTTGAATTTATTGAAGGTGTAAATGCAATGGGTGTTGATATTAAAGATGAAAACTCAAAAGATGATAAAATTGTTAGAGGAGAAATTCATCTTCCTGTTGGAGTTCCTGTACAATTTGTGTTTAGATCAATTGATGTGATTCATAGTGCTTACATGCCTCACTTTAGAGCTCAAATGAACTGTGTTCCAGGAGTTAAAACTCAATTTAACTTTGTTCCTAGTATAACCACTGAGGACATGAAAAAAATTACCAACAACGAAGATTTTAACTACATTTTATTATGTAATAAAATTTGTGGTGCTGCTCACTACAATATGCAAATGGATATAATAGTTGAGAGCAAAGAAGATTACGAAAAATGGTTAGCTGAGCAAAAACAGTTTGCTGAAAATTAAAATTTTATAGTAAGTAAAAAAGTAAAGATTTAATTTAAGACATTATAATAATACATAAATTATATGAGTGCAACACATCATCATCACGAAGAACAAGATTTTTTATTTAAATACATCTTTAGTCAAGATCATAAGATGATTTCTAAACAATTTTTAATTACCGGATTTCTTATGGGATTCATTGGAATGGTAATGTCAACTTTGTTTAGATTGCAATTAGGTTTTCCCGGAGAAAGTTTTTGGGCCATCGATTTTTTCTTAGGAAGTTGGGCTGAAAATGGAGTTATGGCTCCAGATAAATACTTAGCTTTAGTTACCATGCATGGAACTATAATGGTATTCTTCCTTTTAACAGCAGGTTTAAGTGGAACTTTCAGTAACTTACTTATTCCGTTGCAAATTGGAGCAAGAGATATGGCTTCAGGATTTCTTAACATGTTGTCTTATTGGTTTTTCTTTGTATCAACTATTATTATGTTAATTTCACTTGGTGTAGAAGGTGGTGCTGCATCAGCAGGTTGGACAATCTACCCTCCTTTAAGCGCATTACCTCAAGCAATACCAGGTTCAGGTTTAGGAATGACGCTTTGGTTGGTATCTATGGCAATATTCATCGCAAGTTCATTATTAGGTAGTTTAAATTATATCGTTACTATCTTAAACCTAAGAACAAAAGGTATGACTATGACAAGATTGCCACTTACTATTTGGGCTTTCTTAGTTACAGCTATTTTAGGTGTTCTTTCATTCCCTGTTCTTCTTTCAGCAGCATTACTATTAATTTTTGACAGAAGTTTTGGAACAAGTTTTTACTTATCAGATATTTACATTGGTGGTCAGGTACTAGAACACTCCGGAGGTAGCCCAATTTTATTTGAACACTTATTCTGGTTCTTAGGTCACCCTGAGGTATATATTGTATTGCTTCCAGCATTAGGTATTACTTCAGAGATAGTTTCTACTATGTCTAGAAAACCAATTTTTGGATATAGAGCAATGGTAACTTCAATTTTAGCAATTGCTTTCTTATCTGTAATTGTTTGGGGTCACCACATGTTTGTTACAGGTATGAATCCATTCTTAGGAGCAGTATTTACATTCACAACGTTACTTATTGCTATTCCTTCAGCAGTTAAAGTATTTAATTACATTACCACTTTATGGAAAGGAAATATTATTTTCTCTCCAGCAATGCTCTTTAGTATTGGGTTAGTATCAACATTTATTTCTGGTGGAGTTACCGGTTTAATTTTGGGAGATTCTGCTTTAGATATTAACATACACGACACTTACTTTGTAGTAGGTCATTTCCATATTGTTATGGGACTGTCTGCAATATTTGGAATGTTTGCTGGGGTTTATCATTGGTTCCCTAAGATGTTTGGTAGAATGATGAACAACACTATTGGATTTTTTCATTTTTGGATAACCATTGTGTGTGCTTACGGTGTTTTCTTCCCAATGCACTTTTTAGGTCTTGCCGGTGTGCCAAGAAGATATTACACTAATTCTGAATTCCCTCTATTTGATAATATGATTGATATTAACGAATTAGTAACTTGGTTTGCTATAGTTGCTGCTTTTGCACAATTATTATTTGTATTCAACTTCTTCTATAGTGCTTTAAGAGGACCTAGATCTTCTCAAAACCCATGGAGAGCAAATAGCTTAGAATGGACTGCTCCTGTTAAGCATATTCACGGAAACTGGCCGGGTGAAATTCCTGAAGTACATAGATGGGCTTACGATTATAGTAAAGTTGATGAAAATGGTGAATATGTTTCCGGAGAAGATTTTATTTCTCAAGTGGTACCACTAGGGCCAAATGAAAAAGATGGAGGACATTAATTTATACTTAATTAACGGTTAAATGACTAGTATAACATTGGAAAATAACGATTACAAAAAAGAAATTAAGCAAAAGACTGCTAAGCCTTTGTTGTGGATTGGCTTAATGAGTATTGTGATGTTCTTTGCCGGACTTACTAGTGCTGTAATTGTCAGTAAGGGAACGGCTGTTTGGGAAACCATACAAATTCCTTCGGCTTTTGCAATAAGCACAGTTTTTATATTATTAAGTAGTCTTACTTTTTATCTGGGAGAACGAAGTTTAAAGAACAATCAATTAGCTAAAGCTAAACTATTTATTTTAGCAACATTACTATTAGGATTTC
>CAMPHX010000270.1 GCA_946886085.1 uncultured Flavobacteriales bacterium
GTTACCTTTAAGCAGATAAGGTGCCGGTTGGGTTTTTTTAATTTTTACTTTTAAGCAATTTCAATTTACCTTCCTAACCTATTGTTTTATCTTACTTCACAGCTATATTTTATTTGTTGGCGGACATTATACTTACGCAGAAGTTCCGTTGTTTGACTGGATTAAAGAAGCTTTTGATTTATCTCGCAACAATTACGATAAAGTTGGGCATTTTGCTCAAGGCTTTATTCCTGCAATGATAATAAGAGAACTATTTGTTAGAAAAAATATAATAACCAACAAAAAGTGGTTACACTTTATTGTGGTATGTATTTGTTTAAGTTTTAGTGCGGTATACGAATTTTTAGAATGGTGGATAGCGCTGTTATCTGGCGAAAATGCAGATGCTTTTTTAGGTACGCAAGGTTATATTTGGGATACCCAATCGGATATGTTTTACGCCACCATTGGAGCTATTACTATGTTAGTTCTTTTAGCTAAAATTCAAGACAAAAACATTTCTAAATTGAACAATTAAAATCCTTTTTTCTTGAAGGCATAATGCTTAATTTTGAGTAATAAATACAATTAATAAAACACTTATATTATGAATACAATGACTGAAAACAAGCTATCTTCAACAGCGGCAATGGAATTAGAAAACAAATATGGAGCTCACAACTACCACCCTCTACCTGTTGTACTGGCCAAAGGAGAAGGTGTTTTTGTTTGGGATGTGGAAGGAAAAAAGTATTACGATTTTTTATCAGCATATTCTGCTGTTAATCAAGGACATTGTCATCCGAAAATTATTAATGCACTTACAGAACAAGCAAAAGAACTCACATTAACTTCTAGAGCTTTTTATAATGATACTTTAGGTGTTTACGAAAAATATGTAACTGATTTTTTTGGTTTCGACAAAGTATTACCAATGAACACCGGAGCCGAAGCTGTTGAAACAGCTATCAAATTATGCAGAAAATGGGGGTACGAAAAGAAAGGTATTGCTGAAAACAAAGCAAAAATAATTGTTTGTGGTAATAACTTCCACGGAAGAACTACTACCATTATTTCATTTTCTAATGATGAAGAAGCAAGAAAAAACTTTGGTCCTTATACAGAAGGATTTGTAAGCATAGAATACAACAATATTGAAGCTTTAATTAAGGTGTTAAGAGAAGAAAAAGATGTAGCAGGTTTCTTAGTAGAGCCTATTCAGGGAGAAGCCGGAGTTTATGTTCCTACTGATGGTTACTTAAAACAAGCCAAAGAAGTTTGTGAAGCAAACAATGTACTTTTTATTGCTGATGAAGTACAAACAGGTATTGCAAGAACAGGTAAAATTTTAGCATGCGATTATGAAAACATTAAACCGGATATCTTAATCTTAGGAAAAGCACTTTCAGGAGGTGTTTATCCTGTTTCGGCAGTATTGGCCAATAACGATATTATGGAAGTTATTAAACCAGGTCAACACGGTTCAACTTTTGGAGGTAATCCATTAGCTGCAAAAGTTGCTGTAGCTGCTTTAGAGGTAATTAAAAATGAAAACTTGGCAGAAAATGCTTATCGCTTAGGAGAACTTTTTAGAACAGAAATGAATAAAGTTATTGAGCAAACAGACTTGGTAAGTGCCATTAGAGGAAAAGGCTTATTAAATGCCATTCTGATTAATGATACCGAAGATAGTTCAACTGCTTGGGATATTTGTATAAAACTTAGAGATAATGGTTTATTAGCTAAACCTACTCACGGAAATATTATCCGTTTTGCTCCACCTTTAGTAATGAATGAGGAACAATTATTGGATTGTGTTAGCATCATTAAAAAAACATTATTGGAGTTTAAGAAGTAAATTCATTACACAACATATAAAAAAACACCTTGTAAAATTACAAGGTGTTTTTTTATATGTATCATCATCAAACTTTACTACATCAAATTCTCATACCAATACAAATATTTGGGTGTTTTAAAAAGATCCTCAATCAAGTTGAGGATTTGTATTATCTAGCGTTCGT
Source organism: uncultured Flavobacteriales bacterium (assembly GCA_946886085.1). The sequence continues at coordinate 2,004 of CAMPHX010000270.1, forward strand.
TCTTTGACGTTGTCAAATTCTCACACCGATAATACAAACATCATCTACTTGTTCTAGGTCTCCTTTCCAATCCTGAAAATGATTCTTAAGAATATCTTCTTGTTCTTCCATTAGTTTGTCATAAATACTTACGAGTAATTCTTTAAACGGTTTATACATAAACTTTTTACCTTTTGGTCCACCAAACTGATCGGCAAAACCATCAGTAAACAAATAAATTTTGTCTTCACTATTTAATTGGAGTTGGTGGTTGGTAAATGGTATCGGGTTTTCTGTGTAATTTACAGCCTGTCGATCTGCTTTTATCTCTGTAAGCCCACTAGTATTAATTACCCATAAATTATTATTTGCTCCCGCCCACTCTAAGGTTTTATTGTTTAAATTTATTTTAGCCAACGAAATATCCATTCCGTCTCTGGCAGCCACATTTTGTGAAGTTTGCCCTAATTCTTTGGTAATTTTATCTCTCAATTTATTAAGTATTTCTGCAGGAGATAAATCATCATTCTCCGCATTAATACTGTTTAAAAAACTAATTCCCAACATACTCATTAATGCTCCCGGCACTCCATGTCCGGTACAATCGGCAGCAGCAATATAAATACTATCATTTTTCTCATAGCTCCAGTAAAAATCACCACTTACAATGTCTTTAGGATTGAAATACACAAAATGCGTTGGAATTTTATCAGAAATATTTTTCCCTGCTTGGAGTAATGCCTCTTGAATTCGCTTAGCATATCTCACACTATCTGTAATACTAATTAACGACTCTTCTAACTCATGACTTTTAATTTCTATTTCGTGTTTTTGTTGCGAAATCAACACATTTGCTTTTTTCTTATCATTTAACGATTTAAGAATACTAATTGATAAAATAACCAATGCTCCTAAGCCAATTCCAAATGAGTAAGTAATCGTTCTCTGTTCTTTAATTTCAATTTCGTGCTGATAATTTTTTTCTAATTGTGCCACTTCTGCTTGGTGAAGCTTTTTTTCAAATTCGTATTGTAAACCAACCTGAATAATTTTCTGAACATTTTCGGTATTAGCTAATGAATCTGCCATCTTATGGTGCTCTACCAGCAACCTGTAAGCTTTTTCAAAATTTCTTGTATTTCTATAATGATTACTTAACGAAATAGATGTGCTTTTTATTAAATCAGGCGAAGCGATGGTTTTGGCAAGGTTATACGCTTTTTCTAAATAAATTTCTGCCTGACGAGTATCATTTTTAAAACCATAAATAACTCCAATGAAATTAAGCGTATTTACTAAACCAATATTATTATTAATTTCAGTTTGAATATCTTTTGACATGAGCAAATATGTCAG